>CAZTUV010000061.1:0-11068 GCA_964616595.1 uncultured Alistipes sp. | reverse complement strand
ATAATATTTATATCGCTGAATATTAAACGAAAATATCATAAAAAATGTGGTGAAAATAATTGATAAAACTTTTTTTCCAAAAATCAAATGGTGATAAAAAATTAATTTCTGAACCAAATGACAAAAAAGAACTGATGTCTTCCATTAACAACTTCTTTAACGAAAGAAAATTTAAAAGCCCTTACATGAGAGTGATTGAAACAAACAATGGATTAAAAATAGATTTCGGCTCATGGTACGAATTCTTATTTGTAGAAGGTTTGGACTATGACGAATTTATAAAAAATAATTGAAAAATTGTTAATTTCATTTGCTTTTGACAAATGAAAACTCATATTTCTTATAAAAATTAAAAATCCTGCTTTATTAAAGTGGGATTTTTTACTTGCAATTTTTCTGACTTTGGTATATAATAAATGTGAAATTATTTAGGAGGACTTTTTATGGCTATTAACAAAATTGGTTTCGATAATGATAAATACCTGCGTATGCAATCCGAACACATAAGAGAACGTATTGCACAGTTCGGGGACAAACTTTATCTTGAATTCGGCGGAAAACTCTTTGATGATTACCATGCGTCAAGAGTACTCCCGGGATTCAAGCCGGACAGCAAATTACAAATGCTTCTGCAACTTAAAGATGAGGCTGAAATAGTTATAGTAATTAATTCTGAAGATATCGAAAAAAATAAAGTCAGAGGAGATTTGGGCATAACATATGATGTGGACGTTATACGTTTATTCAACATATTTACTAAAATAGGTCTTTATGTAAGTAGTGTTGTCCTCACTCAATACGAAAACCAACCTTCTGCTGACGCTTTCCAAAAAAGACTGGAATCACTTGGAATTAAAGTTTACCATCATTATCATATAAAAGGATATCCTTCAAATCTTAAATACATAATTAGTGATGACGGATACGGTAAAAACGATTATATAGAAACTTCACGCCATCTTGTCGTTATCACTGCTCCGGGCCCTGGAAGCGGTAAAATGGCAACTTGTCTTTCCCAGATTTATCATGAACATAAAAGAGGTATCAATGCCGGTTATGCTAAATTTGAAACATTCCCAATATGGAATATACCACTGCGTCACCCTGTAAACATAGCTTACGAGGCTGCAACTTCAGACCTTAATGATGTTAATATGATTGACCCGTTCCATATGGAGGCTTACGGTAAAACAACAGTCAACTATAATCGTGATATTGAAATATTCCCCGTGCTTAATGCAATGTTTGAAAAGATTTTGGGAGAATCGCCATATAAATCCCCTACTGATATGGGTGTTAATATGGCAGGAAACTGCATTATCGACAATGACGTTGTATGTCGTGCTTCAAAAGACGAAATTATAAGACGTTATTATGTCGGAATGTGCGATAACCGTAAAGGTCTTATTTCTGAAGATGAAGTCTATAAACTGGAACTTCTTCTTAAACAGGCAAATGTTACTATCGATGAAAGAAAAGTCGTGGAATACGCTCTTGAACGTGAAAAACAAACAAATGCTCCGGCAGCAGCCATGGAACTTCCTGATGGTACTATTATTACAGGACGTACTTCAAATCTTCTTGGTGCATCATCTGCACTTCTTCTTAATGCATTAAAATATTTTGGCGGTATTTCCGATAACGTTCTTCTTATGTCGCCTCATGTAATCGAACCTATCCAAAATCTTAAAGTTCAGCATCTGGGAAATAATAACCCACGACTTCATACAGATGAAACCCTCCTCGCACTCTCAATATGTGCAAATACAGACCCGAACGCTAAAAAGGCTATGGAACAAATTTCAAAACTTCGTGGCTGTGAAGTTCATTCAACTGTTATACTCTCAGCAGTCGATGAAAGAATATTTAAAAGACTTGGCGTTAATCTTACTTGTGAACCTAAATACCAATAATACAAATTATACAAGCCCATTGCTTTTTGTGATGGGCATTTTATATTTCTTAAAAATATGGTTATTATAATATAGACATACCTGAATAATTACAATTTTTATCCGGATAAATTCGTGCTTGACAAAACAGGTGCATAATAGTATAATGTATATTAAAAAGGTATATTATCAGATTGGAGCGTTAATATAATGAAATACAACAGAACACAAATTGCCGTAAATACAGGCTTTACTTCAATTATTGATGAAAAATTCAAAACAGCCACTATTACAGTGCGTTTTATTACAAAACTTTCAAAAGAAACAGCAGCTGCAAACGTTATAGCTACTGATATCCTCACCTATTCAACTAAAAATTTACCAAGTCTTTCATTGCTTAATGAAAAATTATCATCACTTTATGGTGCAGGACTCTCCTCTTTTTCAAATAAAAACGGTGACTTGCAAATACTTGGTATAAATGCTTCATATATCCTTAACAAATATACAATAGGCAACGAGGATATTGAAACTGAAATGATTTCAATTCTTAAGGACAGCGTATTTAACCCCAATGCTACTGATGGAAAATTTGATGAAGAATCTTTCAATATAACAAAAAAAGAACTCTTTGACAGAATTGAATCAGAAATAAACAATAAACGTGGCTATGCACTTTCGCAGGCATCAAAAACAGCTTTTAACGGTGAACCAGCTGAATTCACTGTTTATGGAACAAAGGAATCTGTTGACGATGTAACCCCTGAAATTGCATATTCTGCATATATTAACCTGCTCAGTACTGCACAGGTTGAAATTACTTATGTAGCACCAGAAGAAAATACTGACGTCGAAAAAATGTTTAAGGAAAATTTTGCAAAAATACAACGTACTCCCGAAATATTTGAATTCTATTCCCCAAGCCCTCTGAAATCTGAAACAATCACTAAATCAGAAACATTTGACGTAAGACAATGCAAAATGGTTATGGTGTTCAAAACCAATGACAATAATCCATATGCTCTTAATATGTTCAATAATATATGGGGACTTACCCCTGTATCAAAGCTTTTCATGAATGTACGTGAAAAACTTAGCCTCTGCTATTATTGTGCCAGCCGTTATAATTTATATAAAAATTCAATATTTGTTGATATCGGCGTTGAACGTTCAAATATTGAAAAGGCAAAAGCTGAAATTATTAATCAGCTTGATGAAATAAGAAACGGTAATATCACTGATGAAGAAATCTCCAATGCACTCCTTAGTATAGATAATTCTCTTACTTCAATAGGAGATACTCCGTCATCATATTCTCATTGGTATTTTGATTGTCTCTGCCAAGGTGAAATCATTACTCCACAAGAAAAATTTGAAAAATATGCTCAGGTTTCAAAAGAAGATATTATAAATTCTGCAAAATCTCTTAATCTTGACAGTTTATATATAATGTACGATAAGGAGGAAAACATTAATGGATAAGAAAATTCTTACAAGTCCACAAACAGGCGACAAATGTATATATGTCAAACATGACAGCGGACTGGATATATATATATGCGAAATGAAAGGTTTCAGCAGTGTTGAGGCACTTTTCGGTACAAAGTACGGCTCAATAAATACAATGTTCAAAATGTGCGATGACAAGGATTATACCGTTGTCCCAGAAGGAATAGCACATTTTCTTGAACATAAACTCTTTGAAAATGAAGATTGCGATGTTTTTGAACTATACGCTAAAACCGGTGCAAACGGAAACGCTTATACATCATTTGACAGAACATGTTATTTGTTCAGCTGTTCAAAGAACTATCAGGAATCTTTGAAAATACTCCTTGATTTTGTACAGAAACCTTATTTTACAAAAGCAAGCGTTGACAAGGAACAAGGAATCATTGGTCAGGAAATACAAATGACAAATGACAACCCTGAATGGAGAGTATTCTTCAATATGTTACGCTGTATGTATCATAACCACCCAGTAAAAATAGATATAGCCGGCACTATTGAAAGCATTGCACAGATTGATGCTGATTTGCTTTATAAATGCTATAATACTTTTTATAATCTTAACAATATGGTTCTTTCAATCGCAGGCAATGTCAATGCAGATGAAGTACTTGCAATATGCGATGAACTATTGAAACCATGCGAAAATAAGGGCCTTGAAACTGTATTCCCAGATGAACCTGAAAGCATTGTTAAATCTGAAATCCATGAAACTCAACCAGTAGGTACTCCTATATTCCACATAGGATATAAATGTACTCCTTGTGATGGTCAAGAAAGACTTACCAAAAATATCGCCCTTACAATTGCATCGGCAATTATTACTGATGCATCATCTGATATGTATCAAAAACTTCTTAAAGAAGGTATCATAAATTCAAGCTTTGGTTCTGAAGTATTTTGCGGTGATGGATACTTTTCAGTAATTTTTGCCGGAGAATCTGAAAATGCAAAGAAAATAAGAGATTCAATAGTTGCTGAAGTAAAAAGACTCTCCCAAAACGGCATTACAGAAAAAGATTTCCAAAGAATAAAGAAAACTATGTATGGTACTTTAATACGACAGCTTAATAATGTTGAGGCAGTCGCAAGTATGATGCTTAGTGGATATATGGCAAATGTTTCACCATATGATATAATAGATACCGTTTCCGGAATGACAAGCGATACCGTTCTTAAATATATTCGCAGTGACCTTAATGAAGATAAACTTGTAATGTCAATAGTTGAGGGTTCGGAAAATGACTGAAGTTCAAGCTATATCCGATTCATTTGAGATACAGTTTCCAAGACTCGGCTGGACTTTTCATATCAATCCCACAGCATTTACAATATTTGGAATAGATATACAATGGTATGGAATAATTATAACATTCGGACTTGTCCTTGCACTACTATATGTTATGCCTAAAATGAAACGTTTCGGTCTTAACAAGGAAAGAACTATTGATGCCATAATCGGTGGCGTACTTGGCGGAATCGTTGGTGCAAGAGCTTATTATGTAATATTCAATTGGGATTCATATAAAGGAGATTTAAAGGCAATCCTTAATACCAGAAACGGCGGACTGGCAATTTACGGCGGAATAATAGGTGCAGTAATAGTTGGTCTGATTATATGCAAAATACGCAAAGTTAAATTTTTACCTATGCTTGATATAACAGCCCTTGGATTTCTTATAGGTCAGGGCGTGGGCCGATGGGGAAACTTCGTTAATCAAGAGGCTTTTGGTTGCAATACCGGAAATATCTTTGGAATGACCGGTGGCGAAATTCAGGCTACTATTTTGAGAAATGCTACCTATTCAAACGGAAATCTTACTTCCGAAAGCATTAACTATCTGCAAACAGTACACCCTTGCTTTTTATATGAATCTGTATGGTGTCTGCTGGGATTCCTGATTATATCGGCTTATTCAAAACACCGAAAATATGATGGACAAATTTTATTAATGTATCTTGCATGGTATGGTGCAGAAAGATTTATTGTTGAAGGACTTCGTACAGATAGCCTTATGATTGGAAATTTCAGAGTATCGCAATTATTATCACTTATTATATTCGTTACTTCAATAATTCTGCAAATCATATTCTTTATTTTAAGAAAGAAAAATCCCGATAAGTTTATTCTTTACTGTACTACTGAAGAATCTGCTATATTAATGCAAAATGAACCGGAAGATACAGAAGATGAATATTATGAATCAATTATGGACAATGATTCATCGGAAAATATTAAGGAGGATTAAAAATGGCTCAGATTATCAACGGAAAAGAAATTTCAGCTATTGTAAAATCGGAGGTCGCTGAAGAAACAGCAATGCTCAGAGATGAAAAGGGACTTAAAGTAGGTCTTGCTGTTGTAATTGTCGGTAATAATCAGGCATCAAGAGTTTATGTCAACAACAAAAAGAAAGCTTGTGAAGAAGTAGGATTCCAGTCTTTTGAATATGCTCTTGATGAAAATACTACTCAGGAACAGTTACTTGACCTTGTTAATGTTCTCAATCGTGACGACAGAGTAAACGGAATACTTGTACAACTTCCATTACCAGCACATATTGACGAAACAACAATTATCAATGCTATCTCCCCTGCTAAAGATGTTGATGCATTCCACCCTGTAAATGTCGGTCATATAATGATTGGGAATTATTCATTTTTACCATGTACCCCTGCCGGCGTTATGCGTCTTATCGAAAGCACTGGTACAGATATATCCGGTAAACAATGCGTTGTGATTGGAAGAAGTAATATCGTAGGAAAACCTCAGGCAATGCTTTTACTTCAGAAAAACGGTACTGTTACTATTTGTCATTCAAGAACAAAAAACCTCAGGGAAATTTGTCTCAATGCAGATATATTGGTAGTTGCAATCGGCAAAGCTAAATTTATTACTGGAGATATGATAAAAGAAGGGGCAATTGTAATTGACGTTGGCATGAATCGTGATGAAAACGGTAAACTCTGTGGTGATGTTGACTTTGAAAGTGCAGAGAAAAAAGCTTCTTACATAACTCCTGTACCGGGCGGTGTAGGCCCAATGACGATTTCCATGCTCATGAAAAACACTCTTACTGCTGCTAAACAACAGGCTGGTATCATTGCCTCATTTGAATAAAGACAACTTGATTTTATTTATGTGAGGTTCGCAAATAAAGTTAATATCATAAAAAGCAACCCATATATGAATCATTCCTATTCGTTGGAATCTGGTTCAATATGAGTTGCTTTTTTATAATTATTTTTTATGTTTATTCAAATAATCTTTAGTTTCAGAGGCGACAACACCAGAAAGTCCAATTAAAGCAATAATATTTGGCAATGCCATAAGACCATTGAAGATGTCAGCTATATTCCATACCGCCTCAACAGTAAGATAAGGACCAATAAATACAGCTATTACATAAATCCAGCGATAAATAGTAAGCGTAGATTTTTTAGAACCGATAAGATATACAAGACATCTTTCAGAATAATAATTCCAGCCTAAAATGGTCGTAAATGCAAAAAATATCAAACAGAGCATTAACAATAATGATGATACTTTCTCAGGAAAAGGTAATCCATAACAAAATGCATCATTAGTTATTGCAACACCTTCAAGACCTTCTTTTTCGTAGCTTCCCGCCATTACAATTGCAAGTCCCGTCATAGTACACACAACTATTGTATCAATGAAAGTTCCTGTCATAGTAACAAGACCCTGACGTACAGGTTCTTTTGTACGAGCCGCTGCTGCCGCAATAGGTGCTGAACCTAATCCTGCCTCATTTGAAAAAATCCCTCTCGCAATACCTTTTTGCATTGAAAGCATTACGACAGATATTCCGGCAACACCACCAGCAATAGGTTTTAACCCAAAAGCACCTTTTATAATATCAACGATTGCAGATGGTACTTCTTTTATATGACCAAAAATTATAATAAGACAGCAACTTATGTATATAAAAATCATTGCCGGAACAATTATTTCAGAAACTGATGCAATTCTTTTTATGCCACCAATTATTATGAGGGAAACAAGAATAGTTATAATAAGTCCAAAAATAATAGTTGTCAATGTATATTCATTGCCAATCAATGTGACAGTATGTTTGGTATCAGGGTCAAAGAATCCGTTTGCAGCGGAAGTTATTCCATTAATTTGTGTAATAGTACCTATTCCCATAACTCCAGCAAAAAGTCCGAATAATGCAAAAAGTTTGCCTAACCATTTCCATTTTTTACCAAGACCGTTTTCGATATAATAGAAAGGTCCGCCAAGAATGTTTCCCTGATTGTCAAGCGTCCTGTATTTTACTGCCAAAAGTCCCTCAGCGTATTTAGTAGCCATTCCAAAAAATGCTGCAATTTCCATCCAGAACAAAGCACCTGCTCCGCCAATACTCATAGCAGTAGCAACACCTACAATATTTCCTGTACCTATTGTTGCCGATAAAGCCGTACATAATGCCGCAAAGCTTGATACCTCACCCTGAGCATTTTCTTCATCTTTAAACATAAATTTTAAAGCTTTTCCCAATTTACGTATCTGTATAAATCCAACACGTATAGAAAGTAAAATTCCACAACCTATTATTAATATTATAAGTGGAACTCCCCATACAAAATCATCAATACTTTTTACAATTTCATTAAAAGTTTCCAAAAATAAATCACTCCTTTTTCAAGAAAAAAGACGGCATATAAAAAATTCACCGTCTTTTTTGCACACTTATAAATTTTATATTATTCTTCTTCCTTTACTGGACGACCGCTGTTTGTTGGAATAGGTTTCATAGTAGGGAAAAGAAGAACATCTCTTATAGATGGGCTGTCTGTAAGTAACATAACAAGTCTGTCAACTCCAAATCCAAGACCACCTGTTGGAGGAAGACCATATTCAAGAGCAGTAACAAAATCTTCATCTACTTCAGCATTAGCACCCTGAGCACGTTTTGCCTCAGCTTGTTTTACAAAACGTTCTTTTTGGTCAATAGGGTCGTTGAGTTCTGAGAAAGCATTACCCATTTCACGACAATATATGAAATATTCAAAACGTTCAGTAAATGCAGGGTCAGAAGGTTTTCTTTTGGCAAGAGGTGAATTTTCGACAGGATAATCATAAATAATAGTTGGTTGAATAAGTTTGTCCTCAACAAATGCATCAAAGAAAGCAATAAGAACATGCCCCTTTGTAGCATTTTCTCCCTCATCAACTTCAACGCCCTTTTCTTTTGCACAAGCACGTGCTGAAGCGTCATCTGTCCAGTCATTGTAATCAACGCCGGCATATTTCTTAACAGCCTCAACCATTGTAAGACGTTCCCATTTTTTGCCCATATCGATTTCAACGCCCTGATAAGTTATCTTTGAAGTACCACAAACTTTTTCTGTAATCGTTCTGTACATATTTTCAATCAAGTCCATCATGCCTATATAATCAGTATAAGCCTGATACATTTCAACAGAAGTGAATTCAGGGTTGTGTGAAGTATCCATACCTTCATTACGGAAAATACGTCCGACTTCATAGACTTTCTCAAAACCGCCAACAATAAGTCTTTTAAGATAGAGTTCTGTTTCGATTCTAAGGTACATATCAATATCGAGTGCGTTATGATGAGTTATAAAAGGTCTTGCGGACGCACCGATTTCCAAAGTATGAAGAACAGGGGTATCAACTTCCACATAGCCGAGATTATCGAGATAATTACGGATTTCACGGATAATCATACTTCTTTTTACAAAAGTATCTTTTACTTCCGGATTAACTATAAGGTCAACATAACGTTGTCTGTATCTCATATCCTGGTCTTTTAAGCCGTGCCACTTTTCAGGAAGCGGAAGAAGTGACTTTGAAAGGAGTGTTACTTTATGTGCATGGATAGAAATTTCACCCATACGGGTTCTGAACACAAAGCCCTCAACTCCGATAATGTCACCGATATCCCATTTTTTAAATTCCTTGAATTCTTCTTTACCTATATCATTCTGACGTACATAAACTTGTATTCTGTCTGAACCATCACGAATATCAATAAAATTAGCTTTACCCATATTACGCCAGCTCATTATACGACCAGCAAGGCGGAAATCAACGGATTTAATTTCTTCAAGACCAGCCTGAATTTTTTCCTCATCACCATTAGCATCATTTATAATGCGAGCCTCATCTGATTCGTATTTTGCTTTAAGTTCAGAAGCCTTTGCTGTAACATCATATTTAGTAATAGTATATGGGTCAGCATTATTATTTTTCAGTTCAGCAAGCTTATCCAGTCTTACTTTCTTTAAAATGTTAATATCCTGTTCTGTTTCTTCTGTATTAACAGGAGAATTAATATTTTCGTTCATTTATAAAAACGTCCTTTCATGAAAAAGTTACTTAGAAATCTCAATAATTTCAAAACGGAGTTCACCAGCCGGAGCGTCAACAATAAATATATCGCCAACCTTCTTTTTCATAGCGGATTTTCCGATAGGAGATTCATCAGAGATTTTACCTTCACGAACGTTAGCGTGATTAGTACCAACAATTGTAAAGGTTTCAATTTTACCAGTATCAATACGTTTGATAGTAATCTTTGAACTCATACCAACTTCATCAGTAGATGCATTATCAATAATTTCCGCATTATCAATAGTATATTGGAGTTCAGCGATTTCAGCCTCCAGTATAGCCTGTTCATTTTTAGCCTCATCATATTCAGCGTTTTCAGAAAGGTCTCCGTATGAACGAGCGACTTTAAGTCTTTCAGCAACTTCTTTACGTTTATTTATTTTGAGGTCATCGAGTTCTGCAACAAGTTTGTTGTAGCTTTCACGGGACATTTTTTTAACAGCCATTTCAAACCGCTCCTTATAGTAATATTTCCGGAATAATCCGGTAATTTATATTATAATATATATTCTGCAAGTTGTCAAGGAGTTTTTATTTCATAAAATAACAAAAGACGCAATTACAGAATATTATTTTGATGTTGGAATTACATTTGACTGACAGCATTTTTCTTCAAAATCATAAGCGACATTCATAAGTCTTATTTGTTCTTTCAATGGCAATTTTTCAAAAATTCTTATAAGTTCCTTTGTATTGGTATTAAGTTCCGAATCATTTTTTATTTCTATATGTTTAAAGCTCAACTTATTTGCATAAAAAGATGTACTAAAAGTACGTTCTGTTTTTATACCATTTACTTCAATGTTCTGACTGTCATTTATTGTAGGACTTTGATTGTTAGTGCCTATTATTGAATCTGAAAATTCCTGATTATCGCCTTTAAGAAGATAGTCAGTAGACACTCCGAGAAAGTCCGATATACGTACAATTACTTCACCATTAGGCACAGTACCTTTTTTCCAGTTTGTGACGTTGCTTTTGCTTATTGCGAGGTGTGAAGTCAAACTTGTTACTGTAATGTCACGCATCTTACAGGCTTTTGTTAATTGTTCAAAAAACATAATAAACCTCCTGAAAAATTTGTATACAAATTACAAAGTTCTATTAAATGTACTATTCGTTGTTGACTGGTTCTGTAATTTGTACTATAATGTAAATTAGAGTGATGTAAAATATATCTATATTTTACCATAACGAATAACAAAAGTAAACAGAAAGGAACGATTTTTTTAAATATACCCTAAATATTCAGTATTTATTAATTAAAGCGGATTCTTAAAAT
>CAZTUV010000060.1:0-11300 GCA_964616595.1 uncultured Alistipes sp. | reverse complement strand
GATTAATGTATGAATAAAGCTATCAATTTGCAAGATGTATTCCTTAATCAGTGCAGAAAAGACAAGATTATGGTTACTATAATACTTACCAATGGTTTTCAGTTTAAGGGTATGGTAAGAGGCTTTGACAGCTATGTCGCAATATTCGATGTTGATAACAAACAACAGCTTGTATATAAACATGCTATATCAACAATTATTCCGGCAAAAGCTGTTTCTATTCTTGATGCTTCTGAAAAAAACGACTGAGCTGGTGATGTGAATGCGTTCCAGTAAATCAGACAACAATTTTATTGTAAAGTTTCTTAGGAATACTGTCCTGATTTTGTTTCTGGTTATTTTTATAAGCATATTCTATAATTTCCGTAATAAGGAAAGCCCTACTGAATCAGCACTTATGGCAGAGGCAATTTCGTCCGATACTTTCAAGGGCGTCTTTATAAGAGATGAGGAAGTTATCAGGTATAGTGGAAATGGCGTTTTAAGTTACAATGTGTCTGACGGCGAAAAACTTGGACTTAATTCAGTGATTGCAAGTGTGTATCCGTCAGATGAACAAATAAGCATTAACAGACAAATTGATGAACTTGAAAATCAACTTGCTATACTTGAAAAGATTCAGAACCCCGGTACTCTTGAATCGGCACAACCATTGAGCCTTTCCGCAAACATCGGGGAGAACTTTCGTAATTATATTTACTGCCGTGATATCAAGGATTACAGTACTGTGAAATCTGACCTCGAAACCCTTCTTATTGAAATGAGTACATATCAGATTATTACTAATGAAGTTACTGATTTCAATCAGCAAATGGAAGATATAAATAATCAACTTGAACAACTTCATCAGCAATCTGTACAACCTATGGAAATTATAAAGGCTGAACGGTCTGCATATTTTGCAAGCTATTGTGACGGATTTGAAGATATCCTTACAAAAGATAATATGAATCAGCTTACTGTTGATTTGATTGAAAGTATTACTGATGAAAAAAGTCAGGACAATACTGTGGTTGGTAAGCTTATAAATAATTATACATGGTATCTTGCCGGCGTTGTTGACAATTCTCATTATAATTATGAAGCCGGTAATACGGTAAAACTGCGTTTTGAGGCATCTGCTGATACATATAACGCTGAAATAGTTGAATTGTATGATGAGGGAAGCCCTGAACAAAGTATAATAATTCTTTCATGTGAACAGTTTAATGAGGAACTTGTTCAGCACAGATGCGAAAACGTTGAACTTATCAGCGGTGAATATGAGGGTCTTAAAATTCCACGTGATGCAATAAGATTCAAGGATACATTGGAAGAATCAGATGAAACTTCCGAAACCTTCGTAAATAGCAAAGGCGTATATATTCTTAAAGGTGAACAGGTTGAATTTAAGAAAATTGATGTTATATATGAGGGAAGTGACTATGTTTTGTCAGCAATACATGATGATGACAGTAGTTATGTTTCATTATATGATGATATTATGATTGAAGGTGTTGAGTAAAGTGGAGAATAATTTCAGTTATATTGATGAAAACCTCCGTATTATACGTGAACGTGCAGGAGAGGCTTTTGAAAAATATCGCTCTCCGGAAGAAAAGTTTCGTATTATGGCTGTTACTAAAACTGTTGCTTCGGAGGCTGTTAACCATGCAATTTCATTGGGAATTGACTTGCTTGGCGAAAATCGTGTACAGGAATATCTTTCTAAAAAGGATATGTATGATAAATCGGCAGAAGTTCATTTTATAGGAAATCTTCAAACTAATAAAGTGAAATATATTATTGATTCAGTAAGTATGATTCAATCAGTTGACAGCCTGAAACTCGGTGAAATGATAAGTCGTCAGGCAATTAACCATGGTAAAACTATCAATGTATTATGCGAAGTTAATATAGGTGGTGAATCCTCAAAAGGAGGAGTTTCGCCGGCTGAACTTGATGTGCTTATTGAACAGCTTTCTATGCTTGATGGAATAAATATAAAAGGATTAATGACTATTCCTCCGCCGTCCGACAGTGATATTTTTCTTGGTAGAATGAAAGAACTTTTTGATAGAATATCAGAAGAAAAAAAACATATAGTTTCGTTGGACACGCTCTCAATGGGTATGACTCATGATTACGAAAATGCTATAAAGTATGGTTCTAATATCGTAAGAATAGGTACAGGACTTTTTGGGGCAAGAAATTATAATATATGAACATTTGGTTCCGGCTTAATATTGCGTGTCCGTTCACGGAATACTCCGCATTTATTCCGTGTTAATAAAGATAAAGAGAATGCGGAGAAGGAGTATTAACATGAATATTGTTGAAAATATAAAGAATTTTTTCTTTTCTGCTGACGATGATGAAATAGATGACGATGAAATGCCTGAATCTGATGCACCTATTCGTAAATCTGTTACTGAAACTTTACATCATGATGATAGCGAAGAGGAAACAGTTTCACCTTCCAAAAATTCTGTTTATGAAACTAAGGATTTTATAGAAAGTGAACCCGTGCCTGAGAGAAATACAAACACGTCTTCCAATAATAATCGTAGAAATAAAGTGGTAAATATTCAGGCAACAGCACAGTTACAGGTTGTTCTTGTGAAACCGTCCGCATTTACAGATGCAAAGCAAGTTGCAGACCATCTTATAGCTAAGAAAACTGTGGTTCTTAACCTTGAAACCGCTACTCCGGAAAATAAAAGAAGAATTATAGATTTCCTTGCGGGCGTCGCTTATGCTAATGGCGGAAGTCTTAAGCCTGTTGCAAATCTTACTTACCTTATAACACCATATAATGTCGGTTTTATAGGCGAAGACCTTGTGGGTGAACTTGAAAATAATGGTGTGTTCATCTGATGAATACATCTTGTGATAAATTCTTTTTTGCTCGTCTTGATGATATGGTCAGTCAGGCAGAAAAGTATGGAATAAGCTTTTCAGATTTCCTTGACGAAAGACAATGTGCAGAGGCAGAAAAATGGTGCTTGAAAAATACGGGTAATCTTATGTATTCGTTTTGGGGAGGTTATCCGGAATCAATGCGTAAAATGCTTGCAATTTATCCGGATTATTATCAGGACTATGTTTTGCAGGATTTTCCAATAAAATGTGTTACTTTTACTTACAGAAAAGAAGATAAGCTTACTCATCGGGATTTTCTCGGAACTTTTATGGGTATGCAGTTGAAACGCAATGTGATTGGCGATATCGTTGTGGGTGACGGAATGACACAGGCTTTTGTGAGTGATGTGGCATCAAAACTTATTGCGATAACAATTTCAAAAATCGGACGTACTGGGGTTAAGTGTTTTACTGACAGACCATTTGAAATGCAGGTGAGGCAGGAGTTCAGAACTCTCAGCGGAACTGTTGCCTCACTACGTCTGGATTGTGTGGTGAGTTTCGCAACTGGGTTCAGTCGTGAAAAATCTGCCATGCTGATACGTTCCGATAAAGTCGAAGTTAACCATATTCTTGCAAAGTCTGTTTCAGCAGAAGTGAATGTTTCAGATATAATTTCTGTAAGAGGATATGGAAAGTTTATTCTGTCTGAAGTGGGAGAACTTACACGGAAAAAACGTATACATATTGTTTTGAAAAAATTTGTTTAGAGGTGAAATATATGATTACTTCAAAAGATGTAAGAAACAAAAGATTTGAAAAAGCCGCTTTTGGGTACAAACAGGAAGAAATTGATGAATTTTTTGCACAGCTTGAGGCTGAACTCGATGAGATGGAACGTGAACGTAATGACGCTAATAATAAAATTCAGGTTCTTGCCGATAAGGTGCGTGAATATATGAGAGATGAGGACGCTCTTAAAGATGCTCTCCTTGGAGCTCAGAAACAAGGTCATCAGGTTATAAATGAGGCCCATGAAAAGGCAGAACAGATTATTGCAGAAGCTAAGGCTAAAGCAGATGCACTTGAAGATGAGGCTATCCGTCAGCACGCTATCGCTATGGAAAAAAATCGTGAGGAAATAGCTAAGGAAAAAGAAGCTCTTATTGAGGCTCAACAACAAGTTTCTGATTTTAAAAAGAGTTTGTTTGATATATATAAGGAACATCTTGAACTTATTTCAACAATGCCTGAAACTTTTGAGGAGGCTGTCGGACAACCACAAACAGCTGAACAAATTGCAGCTTCTATAATTTCTGAACAAGCTGAATGATTTATAAAAATAATGTCTGTAAAATATAAGGACATATTTAAGAAAATTCATCTGACTCAGATTATGGAAGTTTATATATTATGAAAGGAGAATTTTTCACATAGTTGGAAAATTATTAAAAAAATGGCTTTAGATTATAATACTACTCTTAATTTACCTAAAACAGACTTCCCAATGCGTGGAAATCTGCCAAAAAGAGAACCTGCTACCATTGAAAAATGGGAAAACGAAAGACTTTACTATAAGATGATTGAAAAAAATCAGGGTAAACCTTCATATATTTTGCATGATGGCCCTCCATATGCAAATGGTGAAATTCATCTTGGTACTGCTCTTAATAAGACTCTTAAAGATTTTATTGTAAAATATAAGAATATGACAGGATTCTATGCACCATATGTTCCAGGTTGGGACACTCATGGTTTGCCCATTGAACTTAAGGCTATGAAATCAATAGGTGTCGAGAATGGTGCTATTTCTCCTGTTGAACTCAGAAAGCACTGCCATGATTTCGCAATGAAACACGTTAACAACCAGATGAAACAATTTAAGCGTCTTGGCACTCTTGGCGATTATGATGACCCATATCTTACACTTAAACCAGAGTTTGAAGCACGTCAGATTGAAGTGTTTGGCGAAATGGCTAAAAGAGGTTATATGTACAAGGGCCTTAAACCTGTTTATTGGTGTCCTGATTGTAATACAGCCCTTGCAGAAGCTGAAATCGAATATTCAAATGACCCATGTCATTCTATATATGTTAAATTTAATGTTAACGATGATAAGGGAATTTTTACAGGAATGGGTCTTGACCTCTCGAAAGTTTACTTTGTAATCTGGACAACTACTACTTGGACTATTCCCGGTAACCTCGCTATATGCCTTGGCCCTGAATACAATTATACTCTTGTAAAATCCGGTGATGAGTATTATGTAATGGCTGAAGAGTTAGTTAAAACAACTATGGAAACAGCTGGTATTACTGATTATACCACAACTGGTATTTTCACTGGTGCGGAACTTGAGGGAATGAAAACTAAACACCCTCTTTATGACAGACTTTCACCTGTTATCGTTGGCGACCATGTAACTCTTGAAAGCGGTACAGGTTGTGTTCATACTGCTCCCGGATATGGTGTTGAGGACTTTGAAGTCTGCAAGAAATACGACGATATCGGAATTATTGTTTGTGTCGATTCAAAGGGCAGACAAACTGCTGAAGCAGGAGAGTTTGAAGGAATGGACACCGATACGGCTAATAAGGCAATTGCTAAAAAGCTTGAAGAACTTAATGCACTTCTTGCTATTCAGAAGATTGTCCACCAGTATCCGCACTGCTGGAGATGTAACAGCCCTATTATCTATCGTGCAACTGAACAGTGGTTCTGTTCTGTAAACGGTTTCAAGGACGAGGCTATAAAAGCTATCGAAAATGTAAAGTGGATTCCTGAATGGGGCGAGGACAGAATTAAAGGTATGGTTCGTGACAGAAGTGACTGGTGCATTTCACGTCAGAGAACATGGGGCGTACCAATACCTATTATTTATTGTAAAGACTGCGGAAAGCCTATTGTAAATGATACTACAATCAAAGCTATTGCAGACCTTTTCAGAGCAGAAGGTTCTGATGCTTGGTGGACTAAGGATATTAAGGAATTTATTCCTGATACTGTAAAATGTGATTGTGGCTGTTCAGAATTTACAAAGGAATATGATATTATGGACGTATGGTTTGATAGTGGTGTATCCCATTCAGCTGTAATGGAACAACATAAAAACCTTACATGGCCAGCTGATTTGTATCTTGAGGGTGCAGACCAGTACAGAGGCTGGTTTCAGTCATCGCTCCTTACATCTGTCGTGTATAAAGGTTCAGCACCTTATAAGGCGGTATGCACACATGGTTGGGTAGTTGATGGTCAGGGTAAGACTATGCATAAATCACTTGGTAACGGTATTGACCCAAGTGAAATTACTGACCAGTATGGTGCTGATATTCTTAGATTGTGGGTTGCCTCTTCTGATTATCATTCCGATATAAGAATATCTAAACCTATTCTTAGTCAACTTTCCGACGCTTATAAAAAAATCAGAAATACAGCAAGATTCATTCTTGGTAACCTTGGAAATGGTAAGGGATTTAATCCGGATACGGATTGTGTTACAGATGATAAGCTTACAGAACTTGATAAGTGGGCAATGATGCGTCTTGATACACTTATAGATAAGGTTAATGCAGGATATAATGACTTTGATTTCCATATAGCATTCCATGCAATTCATAATTTCTGCGTAATTGATATGTCTAATTTCTATCTTGACATAATTAAGGACAGATTGTATTGCGAAAAAGAAGATTCAGAATTACGTCGTTCTGCCCAGACAACTATGTATAAAATCCTTAGTGCAGTTGCAAGACTTGCTGCACCTATCATATCATTTACTGCTGAAGAAATATGGGGATTTATGCCACATTCTTCTCAGGACGATGTACAGAGTGTTTTCCTTAATCAGATGCCTGAAAAATCCGGAATTGAATTTACTGATGAATTCGTAAATAAGTGGAATTTCATCTATTCTACACGTGAATCTGTAAACAAGGTTCTTGAAGATGCAAGAAATGCTAAGATTATTGGTAAATCACTTGAATCTGAAATCATTATTCATGCTTCTGAAGAAGATTACGAAAAGTACAATAAACTTTCAGAACAGTTGGCAGAAATTCTTATTGTATCAGGTGTTACTGTTGAAAAGTCAGATAGTGAAACAAGCTTTGAAGTTGCTAAGGCAGAAGGCTTAAAGTGCGAACGTTGCTGGTGTTATTCAAAGTATGTAGGAACTAATCATGAACACCCGACAATCTGTAAGAGATGTGCAATCGCTATTGAAGTATAATTATTATATTGCCTGCTGTCCTAATCCGGCAGGCAGTATTTATTGATATTTGGGCGTGAGGTTCACTGAAAGGGAAAATAATGGCAGTTTTTCTTGTTATAATGATTGTAGTACTTGTTTTTGCAGACCAGCTTGTGAAAAACTGGGCTGTTGAAGTACTTGAACCCGTCGGAAGTATGGATTTTATACATTTCGGCGATTTAAAAATACTTGACCTTACCTATCTTGAAAACAAAGGAGCTATTTTTGGCAGTATGTCAGGACAAAGGTGGTTTCTGGTCGGTTTTACTTCACTGGTAATCATTGCCGGAATTATTTTTATGTTTGCAACACTGAAACGTTCTAAGCTTCTTAACGTGACATTGGGACTTTTTATAGCTGGAGGTATAGGAAATCTTATTGACCGTATACGTCTGGGTTATGTTGTTGATATGTTCGATATACAATTATTTGACTTTGCTATATTTAACGTTGCAGATATTTGCGTGACAATAGCATTTGTTTTGTTCATTATTTATGGGATTTTTGTAGACCCTAAAATCGAAAAGTCTAAACAGGAGGAAAAGTTAAATGCCTGAAATTATTAAGCTTGTTGCCGAAAAAGAAAATTTAGGTGTGAGAATTGACAAGTACATTTCAGGAAATGTTGAACTTACCCGTTCAGCTGTACAAGGACTCTTGGAACAAAAAAAAATACTTGTAAATAATATTCCGGTAAGTAAAAACTATAAGCTTAAATCTGATGATTGCATATCAATTGAGATTCCAGAACCACAATGCATGGACGCATTACCAGAAAATATTCCTCTTGATATAATTTATGAAGATAATGATTTATTAGTAGTTAATAAGCCAAAGGGTATGGTTGTTCACCCTGCTCATGGAAATTATAATGGCACTCTTGTAAATGCATTATTATATCATTGCGGTGAGAGCCTGTCCGGTATAAATGGTGTAATACGTCCTGGAATCGTTCATAGAATCGATAAGAATACAAGCGGACTTTTGATTGTTGCCAAAAACGATAAATCACATATTCATTTGGCACAGCAAATTAAAGAACATAGTTTTACACGTGAATATGAGGCAATAGTAAATGGAAACTTAAAAGATATTTCCGGAACTGTTAACGCACCAATAGGACGTCATAAAATTGACCGTAAAAAAATGTGTGTTACTAAGGAAAATTCCAAAAATGCTGTCACACATTATTCAGTTATCAGGCAATACAATAACTGTGCATATGTAAAATTAAAGCTTGAAACAGGTCGTACCCACCAGATAAGAGTTCATATGGCATATATTGGTCATTCTGTACTTGGTGATGATGTTTATGGAAAACCTTATAAAAATCTTGACGGACAATGTCTCCATGCACGGAAAATAGGTTTTATTCACCCCGTTACTAATGAATACATGGAATTTACAAGCGAACTTCCGGAATACTTTCAAAATATTCTGGACAAACTTGAAAGAATAAGGTGATGGTTTTGTTTAAAGATATTTCAAAAATTATAATTATGAGTGATATGGACGGAACACTACTCACTTCAGATAAGAAGATTTCTGAAAAAGACCTGTTGGCTATTAAAAAGTTTGTATCTCTTGGTGGAAAGTTTACAGTTGCAACAGGTCGCACACTTGAATCATTTAAACAGTATCAGGAAATACTTGATTTAAAAATCCCTGTTATTCTGTATAACGGCGGTGTTATATATGATTACCCTAATGAAAACGTTATCTGTGCTGAATATCTTCCGGATAATGCAAGAGAAATAACAGAAGATTTGATTAAAGCTATGCCGGAAATAGGTGGAGAAGTTCTCAGACTCAATAAAACCAGCGTTTTCAGAAATAACTATTACCAAAAAGTACATACATATCTTTGTGGAGTGACTCCGGAATATGTTCAGCTTTCAGATATTCAGGACGGTAAATGGCTTAAAGTGCTTTTTGCAATGTCTCCTGAAGAAATTTCAACTATTGAAAATATTATTTTACAGAAAAATTATACTAATGTTGAATTTGTAAAATCTTCTGGAATTTTCATGGAAATGCTGCCACATCATACAAGCAAGGGCCTTGCTCTTGAAAAATATAGAAACTTTAATGGAATGAATGATTATAAGTTTGTGGCAATAGGGGATTTTGACAATGATATTGAAATGATTGAAAATGCTGATTTTGGTGTTTGTCCATCAAATGCAGAACGTTCAGTAAAGGAAGTTTCTGATATGATATTGGAAAACTCTTGTGAAAATGGAGCTGTTTCAGAACTTATTGATTATATAATTAAAAACTGTAATGTATGATAACGGTTTAGCCGTTAAAATAAAAATCGTATGGAGGTTACTATGGACGCATCTATTAAAAAAGATTTGCAGAAAACAGCATGCAAAGTAAGAATGGGCGTTATTGAAGGTACTTATAACGCTAAATCGGGTCATCCGGGAGGTTCACTTTCTATAAGCGATACTCTTACATATCTTTATTACAATAAAATGAATGTTGACCCTGAAAATCCTGAAAATCCTGACCGTGACAGACTTGTTCTTTCCAAAGGTCATACTGCTCCGGCACTCTATGCAGTTCTTGCACAGAAAGGATATTTTCCAGAAGATGAACTTAAAAA
The DNA here is from genome assembly GCA_964616595.1 of uncultured Alistipes sp. GTDB lineage: Bacteria > Bacillota > Clostridia > Oscillospirales > Ruminococcaceae > Ruminococcus. The sequence goes on along the minus strand of CAZTUV010000060.1, from coordinate 1,599 downwards.
ACTCCGTCATATTGGTGCAATGCTTCAGGGACACCCTTGTATAAGCATTAACGGTGTTGATATGTCAAGTGGTTCGCTTGGTCAGGGGATTTCTGTGGCTTGTGGCATGGCACTTGCCGGAAAACTTGATAATAAGTCATACAAGGTATATGCGATTCTTGGCGATGGCGAAATTGAAGAAGGTCAGGTCTGGGAAGCCGGAATGTTTGCATCTCATTACAAACTGGGAAACCTTATCGCAATTGTTGATAATAATGGACTTCAAATTGACGGCCCTATAACAGAAGTATGTTCACCTGAACCTATTACAGATAAATTCAGGGCTTTTGGCTGGCACGTAATTACAATGGACGGTCATGATTTTGATGATATAGACCGTGCATTTGCAGAGGCTGAAACAATTAATGATAAGCCTGTGGCAATAATTCAAAAGTCAGTTAAAGGTAAGGGCGTTTCCTTTATGGAAAATCAAGTTGGCTGGCATGGAACTGCTCCGAATAAAGAACAGTATGAACAGGCTATGTCTGAACTTAATACACAATTAAAGGAATTGGAGGGCTGATATATGGCTGATGTAATTAAAAAGGCTACCAGAGAAAGTTATGGAGAAACTCTTAAGGAATTAGCAGAAGAATATAAGAACCTTGTCGTTCTTGATGCTGACCTTGCCGCTGCTACTAAAACAGGAATCTTTAAAAAAGCTTATCCGGACAGATTTTTTGACTGTGGCATAGCTGAGGCTAATATGATGGGAGTTGCAGCAGGTCTTGCATGTTGCGGAAAAATACCTTTTGCAAGTACATTTGCAATGTTTGCGGCAGGACGTGCTTTTGAAATCGTAAGAAATTCAATAGGTTATCCTCATCTTAATGTTAAGATAGGTGCTACTCATGCGGGAATTTCTGTTGGTGAAGACGGTGCTACTCATCAATGTAATGAAGATATAGCTCTTATGCGTACTATCCCAGGAATGACAATCATAAATCCTTGCGATGATGTTGAGGCAAGAGCGGCTGTCAGAACTGCTGTTGAATTTGAAGGCCCTGTATATATGCGTTTTGGACGACTTGCTGTGCCGGTTGTAAATGATAGGGAAACTTATAAGTTTGAACTTGGTAAGGGCGTTACAATGAAAGACGGAAACGATATTACAATTGTTGCTACTGGTCTTATGGTCAATGAGGCTATTGAGGCATCAAAGATTCTTGAAAAGGAAGGAATTTCAGCAAGAGTTGTTAATATACATACTATTAAACCGCTTGACAAGGAACTTATTTGTAAGTGTGCTAAAGAAACAGGCATTATAGTTACTGCCGAAGAACATAGTGTTATTGGTGGACTTGGTTCAGCAGTTGCTGAGGCTGTAACAGAATGTTGTCCTGTTCCGGTTATTAAAATTGGTGTGAATGATGTTTATGGACATTCTGGGCCAGCAGTTGACCTTCTTAAGGAATTCGGCTTATCAGCTGATAATATTGTTAATACTGTAAAAGAAGCTATTAAACTTAAATAATAAATTAAAATCTCCATCTATAAAGGTGGAGATTTCAGTCTGTTGAAAAAGGTCCAGTATAAATCTGGACTTTTTTTATATAATAT
>CAZTUV010000059.1:0-11321 GCA_964616595.1 uncultured Alistipes sp. | reverse complement strand
TATTTTATTTTTTTCATTTTACCACCATTAACCATTTTGCATCCATTCATCAATATCATCAATTGTTCCGCCTGTTGAAAGATATGCATAATATGCAAGTATCACGGAAGCATCAACAGCATCTACAAGTCCGTCACCATTCATATCGCCTTTTTTCGTTCCTGTAGATGCAGGTGGTTGTGTTGTTGTAGGTTGGGTCGGCTCAATTACTGAAGACTGAGTGCCTACGTACGGAACTTCGCTTAATGTGGGATATGGATATTCAGCATTCGGGTCTATTGTCCATACTTCGTCAAAGTCAAATCCTGTAAATGCAGATTTGGATTTCATTTGACCAGCCGTCAGACCAGCAACAGAATTATAATAACTATAATTATCAGAATATAAATCTGATGCTGTGTAATTGTTCAAGGTTTTCAAATAATAGCTATAAGATAAAGCATAGCCGCTTGCGACACTGCCTGCACTTCTCGCAAATATATTTCCAATTCTGTATTCGCCAAGACCATCATCTTCTTTTATATCAATAGTACCTGCATTATAAAGACACTTACCAGTTGAAAAGCTACTTCCACCCTTAAGAACATGACCATCATAACCAGTTATACCACCGACATTAAAATAATTTTTATAGTCAGGATGTTCCTGACTATTATCATTTGAAACAGAAACATAAATATCACAATTGTTAAAGGAATTATTTACCTTAGCATCTCCTGCGATGCCACCAATAAAGTAATCTTCTACTGCATATGATGAACAATTGATTACCACTTTAATAGTACCCGTTGCATAGCAGTACGTTGTTTGGGGATAAGAATATGAACAGCCACCGATAATACTGCCCACACAAACAATTGAATCGGACGGTACGGTTATATCAATATCACAGTCTACAAGTGCTACCTTCGTAATCCTACCCGAACTGTTTCCGAACAATCCAAGATATCCACCTGTCGTGCCATAAATATGCATATTCTTAATTGCATGACCATTACCATCAAAAGTTCCTGTAAAACTATCAATCGGAAGCCAGCCGTTTCCGTTGTCCCAGTCACCACCAGGAGCAGTCTCAGACATATCAATATCATTCATAAGAATATAATCCCCACTAAGATTATTGCGGACAGCATAAAGGTCATCAATTGTGTAGATGCCAGTATATCCCTCTGGAACTGTATCATATACAGCCGCAGAAGCAATTGTAGTTTCTTTATGAATGTCACTTATAGGTACTGATATACTTCCACAAAGTAAGGATGCAGCCATTAAACAGATAAATATTTTCTTTTTCATATTTTAATACTCCTTTATACTATATGCTCACATTTTACATTATAACATTTAAAACCCTGTTTGTCAACACTTTTAGGCAATATTTTTATGCTCTTTATATCATTGAATATATTATCTGAAACTATTAAAGTTATAATTAGATATAAATACTAATAAAGGAGCAGGAACAATGGACACAAACCGTGAAAAAATATCATATATTATCGGGCATAGAATATACGATTTCAGGACACAGAAAAGGCTCAGTCAGGAAGCACTCGCCTTTGAATCCGAGATACATCCAGCTTATTTAGGTCGTGTGGAACGTGGTGAAAAGTGTCCTACTATAGAAACACTATACAAAATTGCTAAAGGATTAAAAATTCCACTTCATGAACTTTTAGACGTTTCCTCGGAAGTTAAGCCGACTAATACAGAAGCTATGCACAGAATCCAAACTGCTATGCAGAATCTATCAGGCGAAGAAGCTGTTGAAGTCGCTGAAATCTTTGAAAAAATAGTCAAATTCAAGTACAACAAGTAGCTTGTATAATCTTATAATATCACAATTAATTGAAAAGGTAAACCTAAAACAGTTCCGAAATTTTTTTATTTTTTCGGAACTGTTTTATATTGACAAGCCTATAATTAGCATTTCTTACGTCTGCTCTAAACTGTTTCTAATATATTCTTCAACAGATTTTTTAGGAATTTTCCATACTTTTCCGATTTTAAACGCATTGATTTCTCCGTTATTCAGAAGTTTATAAAGCGTATTTTTACCGATGTTCAGAAACTCCATAACCTCTTCAAACCTCATAATTTCATTTTCCATATTAACTTCTTCCTTTCTGAATTTTATAAATTTTTTTATTACCTTTTACTATTATGTTAGGTTGATTCTCAAAGAAAAAATCAAAACTGTTTACCATGGTAATTTTTCTGTCCCCGTATGTGATTTTTATGAATTATTCCGCATTCTGAACAAACGATTTATCTATATATTCAGCCTGTTCTATGGGAAATCCAGCAAACACAGTTACCATACAATTTTCCCGCAGCAGTCTTGCACGCCCCACAGCCTGTTCTAATTGTGAAGAAATCAGCCATGTCTGAATCATTTGCAATACCTGATTTTTATACGTATTCAGATAAAAAGACTTGTCCCTGTACACGATTCTTTGCGGATACATAGTAGCTTTTTTTATTTCTGCTCCAGCTCTCATACCATACAGGCAGTACACTGTTTCATCAAGATTCGGCAATCCGACTACGGACAAATTTTTTCCTCGCAGGTGATTCATTCCCTCCACATTACCGAAATGGTATCTGGTGTGAAATTCCTGTTCGATGGATTTAAATGTAATAACCTCATTGTTTTTACAAAGTTCTATCAATAATTTCTTTTTATTGGTATTCTCATTCAGAGCGTACCTGCTGTAGCTGGAATCCGTATACTGTACCACTTTTCCCCTGTATTCAGCTTTCGGACATTCATAATATTCGATAATTCGGTCAGAACAAATTTTCCTGTAAATCTCGTGTGATATTGTCGCAGAAAGTATTATCAGCTTGCAGTCAGGGAGTTTTTCCTCTATCAGAAATGTTATTTTTCCGTTCTTTATGTTGATGTAATTTGACTTCAGCAGACCATAAATATTTGCATTAGTACCATTTAATTTTTCAAGCTGATTTTCGTCAGAAAAAACATCAAGTCCGTTCATGACATGATAGCCACGTTTCATGCAAATTCCCGTCAGATGACTGTTGATTGCATCAGGAAAAATTCCACTACTGATAATATTTTTAACTTTCTGAATTTCAATGGTTTCCGTACGCAGAGCTGTTCGCAGAATGTCCTCATCTATAATAATTTCATGACTTTCAAGCACATTCTGCGGTATATGTAAAAGTTTTGCATGGGTAGTGATAATGTGTCCTCCAAATTTTACGGAACACTTGCAATCCCTTAAATACTGGGAAATTTTAACGTAATCCGCATCATTTTTACTGATATGATTCAGTTTTTCGGCAAGGAATTTCAGTACGTATCTGCCTGCTCCGATATGGTACATATTGTCCGTTTCATTGATGGTTTCAGCCGATATTCCGTAAGAATTCACGTCAGGCGTACCGCATATCTTCTCAACGCCAGCAATTTTTGCATCTCGGATAATCTGCTCTTTCAGTTCATGAGTCGGTACGGCAATCAACACAGGTTTTTGACTTTCCTGCATATACTTGATATATGTACTTGTCTTGCCTAACGCCGTCTGACCGTTGATGATGTGGATTTTATTGTCCTGCGATGCAATTGCACTATAGAAAGCTTCCTGTAATGCCTGATATGCAGTTTCAACAGAAACATATTTTTCTTTTTTCAGCCCCCGAACTTCACGCTTTGTCGGTTTGGCAGTTGACAGCATATTGTCGGCATAACTGCACAAATCGCAATACTCGCAACTTTCACATTTAGCAACAGGCACATCGTCCTTGATAATCGCTGTCAGAATCTCTTTCCAATGAATGAATCTGTAGTATTTATCACTGTTTTTCTCGGAATTCATGATTTCCAGAAATTTCTGCTTACCCTTTTCCGCACCACACATACATCTTGCAAGCAAATATATACTGTTTGTTTCTTCAATCTCACCGTTGACGAAATCCCTGTACAGACAACAGCTTTCATACAGATTTTCCCACCTGAAATTGCGGTATACAGCTCTTTTGTTTCTTCGCACACTCTGCTCCTTTTGAGTATTACCGCTGAGTTTCCACTTGGCAATCCGATACTTTACATCATAACCTAAACTGTAACTTTCTGTCGGGGTAAGGGTATAAGTGTTATCTTTTAGCAAATGTATTGCAGGTAAGTTTTCTTTCAAATCAATTTTCATCTGACTGAATATTTTACGGAGCTGTTCTTTATAATGCTTTTCATCAGTACTTTTTCTTACACAATCAATAAAAGCAAATAGTATATTATAGATACCGACTTCATAATCTGGCTGTTCCTCTGGATAATCATACTGCTGATTTGAATAAGCTGTACCAAATATTCGACACAGCAAATCGCCAAAAAAATATGCTGTTCTTTCATCAGCAATTTCCTCCCTGATAAAGAACAGCATTTGATTTTCATATTCCGTATACCGCAAACCATAATATATAGCGATATTCAGCATCATATCACATCTTGAATCATCATATCTCAAAGCTATTACACGTTTCATTCCGTTATCCTCCTTCTAAGCTTATCTTTTACTTTTATAGTTGATAATATTTTATTTTTAATCGGCACTGCTGATAATTTCGTCCGTGAGTGTGTTCGGTGCTTACACACCTCCCACTCACAGACCAAAAAAGCATAAATCAGAACGGGAAAAATGTACAATTACCTTATATATATAAGGGTAATGTACAAAAATCCCGTGTTTCTGTTCTTCTGTGTTGTTCGTCCCAGCGGAGCGGGACGGGAACAACATGGAAGAATGTATCAGCTCCGCCGTAATTTTTTGTAAATAAATCAACATAAAAGTAATAGTTTTTGCGGATATTTCTAAAAAAATCCGCCTACACAACGGATTCGGATATTCAATTCTGCATCTTAATATATTTCAATTCTTCTGTCCAACTAAAAAATCATGATACAATCCAGTTCACGAATCCGTATTTCACTTAGTCAATTCAAATAATGCGATAATAATACTGTCAGGCTGAATCCGAAAGAGGAGACTTCTCAAAAGTGAGGTATCGGATTCAGCCGAAACACAAAGGTTCTGCTGTTTTTACCTTTGTGTTTCACTCCTCGCATCAGACCTCATATACCTCTGTGATGCCCTGTACAACAGCAGTACAGGGGAGTTTTTTTGCCTTTTTAAATTTTTTCAGTTATATATTATTGTAGTGCTACAGTAGGCTCTGCTGTTGATTACAGTAGGGACATAGGGAGCATAGCAAATCATCGAAAGGAAGATAAAAGATGTTTAATAATCAGCGTTACATAACAAAGGGAATTGATTCTGAAATCCCGTTATGGTTACAGGTTTTCATGTGGGAATGTGTGGACAGAATGCCCGAACCTAAAGATTATTTTCAGGTATTCAAGCTTGAAAATCTTAATGGTATTCAGAGAATCACTCATGAGCAGGAACAGCCGCCGTTCAGACGTGAGTACCTTATTTTGACAGACAACCCCATAACAGCAAAGGTATACGTCATAGATAGTGACACATACTCAACTATGCTTTTAGCAGAAGAATATTAACCCACACACAAAAGCCCTCTCGGTTTAATTCCGAGAGGGCAATTTTTATTTTATGGAGGAAAAAACAATGAACGAAGAAAAAATCTACTGCCCCCACTGTGGTGAAATAATTGAGGGCGACGACTACGACACAATCTACGGCGAACCAATCTGTGAAGACTGCGTTGACAGATACACAACTGTATGCCACCGCTGTGAAGAAATTGTATGGGACGATGATGTTTATACCGATGAAAGCACCTGTCTCTGTCATCACTGCTTTGAAAACTACTACACACGCTGCGAGGAGTGCGACAGTATAATTCACAATGACGATGCTTACGAGTATGATGACTGTTACCACTGCTATGACTGCTATCAGAATATCCGTAAAAATGCCGCAATACACGAGTATAGTTACAAACCTGAACCGATTTTCTATGGTGACTCAAAACGTTATTTCGGTGTTGAGCTTGAAATCGACGGAGCAGGCAAAGATGATGATTATGCAGAGGAACTTCTTGATATTGCAAACATAAGAGAAGACCATATTTACATCAAAACTGACGGTTCGCTTGATGATGGCATGGAAATAGTTACTCACCCGATGTCACTTGAATACCACAAGGATTTCTGCTGGGAAGATATCATGCACCACGCTGTCAGACTTGGCTACCGTTCGCATCAGACAAGCACCTGCGGACTTCATATCCACGTCAACAGGAATTCACTTGCATCTTACCGTGACGAGCAGGACGAAGTTATCAGCCGCATACTTTACTTTGTAGAACATCATTGGAACGAGATGCTGAAATTCAGTCGAAGAACAGAATACGCTATGAATCGCTGGGCAGCACGTTACGGCTACGAAAATTCACCCAAAGCCATTATGAACAAGGCAAAGAAAAACTATGGGCGTTATGTTGCGATAAATCTTTGCAATTATCACACCATAGAATTCCGACTTTTCAGAGGCACTTTGAAATACAATACCCTCATCGCAACGCTGGAGCTGGTAAACAAAATCTGTGAACTTGCTGTCCTTATGAATGATGATGAGATAGCAAAACTCTCATGGTCTGAATTTGTGGCAGGAATCAAAGAACCTGAACTTGTACAGTACCTCAAAGAAAGACAGCTTTATATCAACGAAAAAGTTACAACAGAGGAGGAAATGTAAAATGTGTGCATTATTCGGCTGGCTTGATTACAAGCACGTTATATCTCACAAAGTCCTGAAGAAACTCACTCAGGCACTCGCCAATTCTGCGGAGGAACGTGGAACGGATGCGGCTGGAATCGCTTACATCAAAGATAAAAAGGTGACGATTTACAAACGTCCAAAACCTGCACATAAAATCCATTTTAATGCTCCTGACGACACAACAGCAATTATGGGTCACACCCGTCTGACCACTCAGGGAAATCAGAAATTCAATCAGAACAATCATCCATTTTATGGTCATGCGGACAAGGATTTTGCGTTTGCCCATAACGGAGTTTTGTATAATGATATGGAACTCCGCAAGAAAAAAACCCTGCCTGATACTCATATTGAAACAGACAGTTATGTTGCGGTACAGCTTATCGAACAGCAGGGAAAACTGGACTTTGACAGTCTGAAAAATATGGCTGAAACGGTGCAGGGCAACTTCACTTTTACAATTCTCGACGAAGAAAATTCACTTTACATAGTCAAGGGCAGTAATCCAATGTACCTGTTACATTTTGAAATTCTGGGACTTTACATTTATGCCTCAACAGAATCCATTATGAAAAACGCACTAAAAAAATTAAAAATGTTGTACTTTCCGAATACCAGAATCGAAACTGCTCACGGAGATATCTTGAAAATCGACAGCAAAGGATGTATTACCCGTTCTGAATTTGAGAACAAAGAAGATTTCAGATACGCTTCATGGCTGAGATTTTATAACGACTGGGAAGACGATTACTACACCCAGCATGAACAGTTACTTTTTGACATCTGCAATACTTTCGGCGTTGACGAAGATGATGTTGCTATGCTTCTTGACTATGGTTACACCGCCGACGAAATCGAAGATATGTTTATGGATAATGACCTGCTCCGTTCAACGATACAGAATATCAAGTGTAAGGATTATTATGATGATTTTCTGACAGAAATCTGAACATAAAATTATAATCCCAAAGAGTGTAAGCTCTCTGGGATTATTTTTTATATAAAAATCTGTTCAACACCTGGAACATGGAACAATCCACACTGCATTAAAATTATTTTTTACTCTTCTCTATATATGAATTGAAAGAAAAATAAATTTTGTATAAAAATTTTTTTGCTATTTACAGGCATTTTTAAGTACTGTTTTAATGTATTCCATGTTCCAAGTACTGGTCGACTTTTTCCGCTAAAAACAGTGAAAATTTTTTCTAAAATAGTACTTGACAAAATGAGATTTAAATGATATAATCGAATCATAATAAGGAGGTAAAGTCTTTTGTAGCCCACAAGGTTCTCTATATTATTAGTTGATTATTTTAATTGACTTTAGAGTTAAATACAGAAGCATAAAAATTAAATAGCGTTTTAATCGCTGATAAAGGTTTTATAATATAATCAGTCATATTCATATGGCTTTTTATGTGCTTTATCAGCGATTTTTATTTTTTATAAGAAAAATTTAAAAAGGAGCTGAACAATGTGAATAATTTTAACGAAAATCATTTTTCAAATTTTCAGAATAATCTGATAGAAGAAATACGCAAAGTCATTCCGAAACTGGAAAAGCCTATAAGACTTGAAAAAGATTTAACAATGAGTTTCTGCTACAAAATTTCTGATATTTTTGCAGGAGCAGGTCTGATAAAAAGACATACGCTCCAAAGCTACGTCTTTAATGGAATCGTCTATGAACCGCTTGACATTGACGGGTTAAAGCACTTTATCTACAATACAGTGTATCAGGGCGGAATAATACTTAGTGAAAAAGAGTGCAGAATGATTATAAAAGAAATCCTCATAAGAACACCCGAATATATGGGCATTCCGAATGACGAACGCTACACGCTTTTTAAAAACGGATACGTTGACAATCAGACGGGGCAGATGACAAACTATGTTCCCGACTACTTCCCTACGATGTGCGTAGAAGCTGAATTTATGGGAAATCAGCCGTTAAGCCACCCGATAACAGATATGTTCCTTGACAGTATTTCAGGCGGCGACCACATTCTGATAAAAAGGCACTGGGAAGTCCCTGGCTATTGTATTTCGTCTGATGCTATGGCAAAAAGAATTTTCACTCTTATCGGTGAATCTGGTGACAATGGAAAAAGTACATATCTTAACTTTTTATGTTCTCTGCTTTCATATCAGGCAGTAATGCAGATGAGCGTGACAAATCTTGTAAAAGGCTGGTTTTCACTCAGTGAACTCAGCAAAAAACGTATTGAAATTTCTGCCGATGAAGGTATTATGAATCTCAGCACTGCACAGATTGCAACACTGAAAAATATTTCAGGGCATGACTGGATTGCTGCCGACGTAAAGCACAAGCAACAGGTAAGATTTCTTTCAACCTGTAAAATCCTCATTGCATCAAACCACAATATCGGAGTTGCCTATACTTCCTGTGACCCTGCGTTTGCAAGAAGAATCTGTTCACTGCCTTTTGATGTGAAGATTCCAAAAGACCAGCAAGACCCATATCTTGTCTATAAACTTGATGCTGAAAGAAACGCTGTTGCTACTGAAGCATTCCGACATTACATCAACCTCAGAAACAGAAATTACATCTTTACTGGAGACGATGTTTATGACAATAATTTGAATTTTTATCCAAATAACTCTTTTTACAATATTATTAATGAATTTAGCAATGGCTATTGTTGTTTCAATCCCGAATCCTACACCTATACCGAAGACCTCCATAAAGCTTTCATAAAAATATATAGCAATACGATTTTTAAGGATATAACGGCTTTTTCTCAGGCATTTTACAGAGCCAATGCCGATAAGATAACCAAATCCAAAAAACATACCGCCGAACGAAACGCCTGGGGATTCAACGGTGTTTCACTGAAAGGAGAATCAATATGATTATATATCCTGTAAACATAAATCCTGATGATGCTTTTGCATCATCGGGCGAACTTACATCAAACATCAATAACCCTTTACTTTCTGCTATGAGCCTTATTACAGGCTACAAACTTGGCGAATCTGATGAGTACCTTGTTTCAATAATCAATGGAAAAGATATTGATATGCTTGAATACGGAGAATCCATATGTATATTTTCGCCGACTGGTTCAGGCAAGACAAAAACTATTAAACAGATTATATTTGCTCTTGAAAAGCAGGAAAAAATAATAATTCTGACCAACCGCCGTGCCTGTAAAATACAATTGAGTAAAGATTTTTTCAAAAAATATGGTTCTAAAGAAATCCCTGAAGAATTCATAGACAAACTTAAAGTGACCGAAAATATCGAGATTATGACATATCAGGATTTTGTGAAGAAAAAGCACCATTATCACGGGAAAAAACTTGTGCTTGTATGTGATGAATGCCATTGTTTTGCAGAAGATTCGACGTTTTCTGTCTATCCTCAGCAGATGATAAATTTCCTCAAAGGCAATCTTAATAATACCAAACGCATTTATCTCACAGCTACACCCGATGATATTCTGCCAATGATATGGGACATTGAAGCACTTTCTGATACTGAACTTTATCCGCTCACAAAGGAAAATTTCAGGGATTTTCTCAGAAATACGCCTGTTGCAAACGATAGCCGAATCAGACATACTTACATCATGAAATCCGACTGGAACTATCTTAATTTTAAGGCATATACCCCCGACAAAAAGGAAGATTTAGTTGAATATATAAATAAATCCTGCTCCGACGGTCAAAAGACACTTGTATTTATAAACGATATTGCAGGCGGTTCAGATTTGAAAGAACAGCTCGGAAATTGCCAGCATATTTACTCTGACGAGGATAAAAAGTCAGAACTGCATGAAATTGCAGTAAACGAAAAATTTACGTCCGAAACTCTAATCACGACCAAAGTAGCAGAAAACGGACTTTCACTTCATGATGAAAAATTATCGGTAATCGTTGCCGAAACTTACGACCCTGTTGCATTACAGCAGATAATCGGCAGGGCAAGAGTAAATCGAAAAAATCCCCGTGAAATTACTGTACTTATTCCCGATTACTCTCTAAGCAATCTCGGAAGTATTGAGGGAAAACTTTATATGCAACTCAAAGAGTTTCAGAAAGCCACTGAAAATCCTGATTTTGCCATGCAGTACCTACCCCAGCCAAATCCATATATCTACTATGATGCAATTCTTAAAAAGCCTGTTGTGAATCATATCGGCTATAATCAGATTCAGAAACAGATTGACTTTATACAATTTCTGAAAGTATCGGAACAGGAAGAATCTCACGCATTTATCCGCAAGGTACTTGCAATTTACGGCAAAGCTACCGACAACATTGACGAAATTTTTATTGACTATGATACCACCAAAGTCTGCAAACAACGTATATTGTCAACGTTTGAGAAGTACAAAAACAGTGACAAAGATGAAACTGCTTTAAAAATTCTAAAAGAAGAGCTTAAAACAACCTGTAACCAAACAGGTGCTTACTCAAAAGAACTGAAGTCCAACATTCAGATTGATACAATCAACGATATACTTGAGTTTGCTGGAATAACAGAACACATATCACAAGGACGTAAAATATTTGATATAGAATAAATATTATTATTTAATTATATATTATAACTTTGAGGAGGACAAC
>CAZTUV010000058.1:0-11524 GCA_964616595.1 uncultured Alistipes sp. | reverse complement strand
TATCAATAACTTCTTCAAGAGGTTCGACCTTATGGGCAATCTTTAAATCATTCAAATTATATGCCTCAAATGCATAATCAATATTTTGACTGACAGCATCAGTAATAACTTTCAATTCATTTATACATTCATCGGAAAAATTAATTTTCTTATCCTGAATTTCTTTTACTGATTCAATCAAATTAAGAGCATGGTCAGAAATTCTCTCAAAGTTGCCTATACAGTGCATCATCTTGGAAACCATACGACTATCATTTCCGGTCACACTACTTTTAGAGATTTTAATAAGATATCCATTTATAGTATCTTCAAAGCCATCAATAATATCTTCATTTTCCACAACTGTTTCGGCACTTTCCTTATTATAATCAATAATTGAATTAAGTGCATTTTTAATTGTTTCTTTAGTGAGATTTGCCATTTCAACAGTAGCAGTCTTACAAGTCTGTACTGCAACACTTGGTGTTTTAAGAAGTCTTTCATCAAGTCCGGTAAGAGTTTTCTTTGAATCCAATGGTTTTTCCTTTCCATCACGTACAACTATATGTGCAAGTTTTACGAGTTGTTTTGTAAAAGGAAGGAATATAATGGTTGTTGTTACATTAAAAATAGTATGCATTGTAGCAATTCCTACATAACCAACAGTCTGATTGAAAATTGATGGTTTAAAAATTAACTGTACAATTATTGTTACAGTAAGCAGAACTATTGTACCCATTATTTTTATAAGCAAATGAGTCCATGCTACTCTTTTGGCATCTTTATTTACCCCAACGGTTGAAAGCAATGCAGTAACACAAGTACCGATATTACAACCCATAATAATTGGGAGAGCCATTCCATAAGTCAAAGCTCCTGATTTGGAAAACGCCATAAGTATACCGATTGCACCAGCTGAACTTTGAATTATGCCGGTAAAACCTGTTCCGACAAGTACGCCCAAAATAGGATTTTCAAAGGCTGTGAGTAATTTCTTGAAATCCTCAGATTGTGCAAGAGGGTCAACAGAATCTGACATAAGTGTCATACCGGTCATAAGTACTGCAAATCCAACAAGAATACGTCCTATATCTTTATGTTTATTTTTCTTGCACCCCATAATCATTATAATACCAGCAAGTGCAATAAGTGGTGAAAATGATTCTGGTTTAAGCATTTTTAAAATAAACTGCATAACACCGCCAGCCCCAGAAGTTTCTATATCACCGAGACAAAGTATCCACGTTGTAAAGGTAGTACCTATATTTGAACCAAAACAGACTCCTATTGTTTGTTCAAGACCCATAAGGCCAGAATTTACAAATCCTACGAGCATTACAGTCATTGCCGATGACGATTGAATAGCAATTGTAACACCCATACCAAGCATAATACTTTTAAACTTATTTGAAGTCATCTTTTTTAAAGCTACTTCAAGTTTACCACCAGTAAGTTTTTCAAGACCAGTTGACATAACATTCATTCCATACAGAAAAAAAGCCAGTCCTCCAAGTAAAGTGAAAATGTTGAAAATCGAAAACTCTTCCATAAAATTCTCCTTGTTTATAAATTATTTTAAGCAAATCCCCGTTTCTTAATATAATTATAACTTAAATTAAAAAATAGTCAATAGAATTAAAATAAACTTAACAAGAATTTAACATTAGTATGGTAACAGAAATTGTCCGGCTTTCCATGTATTATCCGACGAAATAACAATAGAAAATGTAGTCTCTTCTGAATAATCTTCATCAGGATTTTTATCTGTACCTTCAAATAGATTTTCCACAACAAAAACAATCTCATCTTCGGTACGTGACTGAATACTTTTTACTCTTGAAACAGAATAATATATATTTTTTTCACGTTGACCATTGAGGGCATAAACATTTCCATCAAATTCAAGATAAAGCATCTGCAAGTCTTCATTTGGATAACGGTCACTAAACGTTTTATAGTAATCGTTTTCAACATCAGCAAAGCTATTTATATTTTCATCAATTATTTTATAGTAAGTCCAACCAAAACCATTTTGAACTGTTGAATTAATATCAATTTCATAAGGACAACCTACTGTAAAATCCCATTGAGTACGACAAGCAGATTCAAACAACGCCTGTGCAACTGAAATCATTAATCGGTCATTATCTGTATCAGGTTCGATTTCAAACTTAACAGCACCATTTTCATCATACGAAAATGAACTGTCTCCCAACGGGTCAGGCTGTAATTCCTGAGATTGTATGGTTGTTTCAGAAATAATATCAGTTGTTGTTTCGGAATTCTGAACAGTTGTAACTGTGCTTTCTGAAACATTAACTGATGTTGTATGAGTTGATGTAGTTTCCATAGATGATAAAATCGTGACAGACGATAAGCTTTCAACACTCTCCTGTCCGGCTCTTGAAATGTTTTCAGATTTTTTTTCACAACTGCAAAACATTATCAAAATACTCAGCATTATAAAAATTTTTTTCATAATTACTCCTCATCATCAAGAACAAAATCAATAATTCCATCATTTACATTAACAGCAGAACATATTACCTGTACAGTCTGACCAAGAGTATATGAAACTCCGCTAAAGCGTTCTGTAAGTGAAACAGGTTCAGAATAATCATATTCACCTTCCGGAAGGGTTCTTATATGAACAAGTCCCTCAATTGTATTAGGTAATTGAACGTAAAAACCAAACTCTGTAACACTTGAAATACGTGCTGTAAAGGTTTCACCAATATGAGGTTTCATATATTCAGCCATATAACAATCCTCACATTCACGCTCAATTGTTATAGCCCTTACTTCCGCATCTGAAGAACGTTCAGCAGAATTTAAAGCAAATCCGGAATAACGCTTATTAAGCCATTCATTATTATAGCCCGCAAGGATATCTGTTATAATACGATGAATTGCTAAATCCGGATATCGTCTTATCGGAGACGTAAAATGTGCATAATCCTCCAGAACAAGCCCGAAATGTCCTAAAGGTTCTACGGAATACTTTGCCTTTGACATAGAACGCAATATCAAAAGATTGACAGCTTCAAATTTATCTGTATTTTTGGAACTTTCAAGAATCTTTGATGCATGAACCGGCTTAAATTCTGTAAAATGCGGACACTCAAATCCTAATTTCGGAAGAATTTCATGTAATTTCTCAACCTTATCTTCAGGAGGATTTTCATGTATTCTGTAAACAAACGGAACTTTCCTCTCACGAGCAAATTTTGCAGCAGATTCATTTGCAGTCAGCATGAACTCCTCTATAATTTGTTCAGATTTTCCATGCTGTCTTGGAACAACATTGCAACATATCCCTTTTTCATCAATAACAAGTTTACTTTCAGTTGTTTCAATTTCAGGAGCATGACGGCGTTTTTTCTTTGCAATAAGAATATCTGCCAATTCATTCATTATAAATATATCCTTTCTTACTTCTGAATATTTTTCAGAAATTTCATGGCTTTCCGAACCATTAAGAATACTATTTATTTCAGAATATACCCCCTTTACTTTTGAACAAATGACGCTTTTGCAAAATCTATATGAAATAATTTCGCCTTCGTTGTCAAGCTTTATAAATGATGAAAGTGTAAGTCTATTCTCATTTGGATTCAATGAACATATACCATTGGAAAGTTCTTTTGGAAGCATCGGAATAACTTTGTCCGCATAATAAATACTTGTACCACGTTTCATTGCCTCCTTATCAAGATTGCTGTTTCCTCTTACATAATGTGAAACGTCTGCAATATGAACACCAAGCAAATAACCATAATCTGTCTTTTGAACCGAAACAGCATCGTCAAGGTCTTTTGACTCAGAACTATCTATTGTAAAAATATTCATATTACAAAGATTTTCACGATTATTGAAACAATATTCCTGAACGCCTCCTTCTGAAATTTTCCGTGCCTCTTTCATTACTTCTTCCGGAAATTCCTTTGATATGCCGTTAATCATAAGAATAGATTCGGCACAGGAATCAGCTTGTTCAGAGCTTCCAAAAACTGATATTATTTTCACTTTATGTTCAGAATGTCTTTTGCCACGGTAAACTATTTCAGCAAGTACCTTTTCACCATCATTGAATTTAACGCTTTCTTCTCTAACAATAATAATATGATTTTTAGTAGCCGTATCTGGAACAAGATAATATTTTCCGTCAATAAATTCAACATTTCCAGTCATTACAGAACTTCCGAACTTAATAATATCGATAACTTCACCTTCTGGTTCGCCAGAACGTGACGGAATATCAGTAACAAGCACACGGTCATCAGGCATTGCACCAAGCATACATTTTCCTGGGATAAAATATTCCACACCATCATCAGTTTTTGCAAAACCGAATGTCCTGCTTAATCTTGTAACAGTAGCCGGATATAAATTTAATCTTGAACACAAGCCAACTTTCATTCCTTTGCGTACTGTAATGATTCCTTCTGTTCGCAGTTCATCAAAAGCATTTATAAAATTTTCACGTCCTTGTTTTTTAGAACGGCATTTAGTTTCCAGTTCATTTATTGGAATAGTTTTTTTATGACACGTTTGTAAAAAAGTTATAATTTTCTTTTTATAAGTAGTAGTGTCAGTTTTATTAGAAATACTTTTCTTTTTCATAAATAAATTCCTTTCATTTACACATTGCTTTTCAAAAACAATTTATCACTAAATAATATTTAAAAGAATAAAAATATTGCCCCATGACTTATTTTGTCACAGGACAATTTAGATTATTACTTGTCAGTAAATATCGGGATAATATTGACAGCAAGAACAACGAGAAAAAGAATAATAGCTAAAGTTCTTGTTACTTTGTTAAGAATAGCTTCTTTTGACCTGCCCTGATTCTTGTCATAGAAAGACTCTGAACTTGAACCAGTTAAAGCTGCTGTCATACTGTCCTGAGTTTTCTGTTCCTGTGAAAGACAAACAATAATAGTTACCAGACACACGAGGAGAATTATAATACCTCCTACGACTTCCAAAGTACCCATTTTCAAACCTCCTGAATATCAGATATATTTATTATTATAACATAGCCTAAAGCATATTGCAAGAGTTTACATAAAAATTTTCGGTTCATCATATATAATCAAGTGATTTAAGGACAAACAGCCACATTGTAAGTGTAAATGCACTACAAAGAGTGGTAAGCATAACAGCAAATGCCGTTATAGTACCTTTATGACCAAAGTTTCTTGACATTACAAAACAACTACCAGTTGTGGCACTGCCAAGCATAACAAGTATTGCAATTAATTTCTCATCTCTGAAACCAAACTTTATGGCAAGTGGCAGGAATACCCCACAAAACAGAATAAGCTTTATAAAAACTATTCCAAATGTTACTGGAAGTTTTCCTTTAACTTCTTCAATTTTAAATGACGCTCCCAATGCTATCAATGACAGTGGAGTTGCCATATTGGCAAGATATGAAACAGATTTTGATAAAATAACCGGCTGGGGAATTTTTAATAATGACCATGCTATTCCAACAAAGATTCCAAGAATAATAGGATTAGTGACAATATTTTTCAGCGTTTTCCAAAAAAGCTGTTTTCCTGATTTATTATTATTTTTATCTGGTGAAGTCAATGACAATGTTATAACTGCTATTATATTATAAATCGGAACAGTTCCTACAATCATAAGTCCTGCCATAGTAGCCTCACCATATATATTCTTTACAAAAGCTATTCCAAGAATTGCAGCACTGCTTCTATAAGATGCCTGAATAATTTCGCCTCGTTCTGATTTATCTTTATGTAACAAAGAATATAGAAAAGCTATTCCAATACTTATAATAGTTGCCGTTATACAAAATAAAACAAATTTGCTGTCCCACACTTCAACAAAATCAGCAGTGGATAAATCCATAAACAATAATGCCGGAAGTAATGTTTTAAATACAAACTTATTTATTTGTGATGTCGAATGGTCATCTAATAAATTTACTTTTCTGACAAACCAACCAAATAACATCATCATAAATACCGGAACAATCGCATTAATGCTAAACATTAAATTTTCACTAAACAAATTTCATTCATCACCTTAGAAAATATCTTTTTTATCTCGAATACGTCGTCTTATAAGAACAAACCCGATAACTAACATACAAAATATTAAAAATATTGGTACAAGCCATTTATTGGTTGTTTCGTCCTGAGCGGATTTCATTTCTGTCCATAGTTCCTGCATTTTAAGGTTTGCATTATCAGAAAGATTAACAAAAACCGATGTTTTACTTGCTATAAACTCACTGTCCGGATAGGAAATACTGCTTTCCCTGATATCTTCTTCAAGCATATTATACGCCTCCTGATGTGGAGTGGAATAACAAATATAATCAATATTAGCATATGCAATATCGGGTTCGCACATGAAGTTTATATACATTTCAGCAGCTTCCTTCTGACGTGCAGAAACAGGTATACACATTGCATCAATAAAAAGATTTGTTCCGCTTTGGGGAATAACAAAATCTAAATCTTCATTTTCTTCAAGAATTGTCATCGCATCTCCTGCATAGTATGGAGCTATCAAAGCGTCTCCCGCACCCATTTTATCGAAAATTTCGTCCATTACATAAGCCTGTACTATTTTTTTCTGTTGAGTAAGTTTCCTTGCAACATTTTCGAGTTCTTCAGGATTTTCAGTATTCAGTGAATAGCCAAGCATAAGTTCACCGATTGCGAAAGCGTCACGTGGATTGTCAAACATAAGTATCTGGTCTGAATAATCTTCATTCCAAAGTAAATCCCAGTCAACATCTTCAGGTTGAATATCTACTAATTCCTTATTATAAATAATTCCGATAGTTCCCCATGTATATGGAACACTATAAGCATTTTCCGGGTCATATGCCTGATTGCGGAAATTTTCCATTATATACTTAAAATTCGGAATATTATCCATATCAAGTGGTTGAATCAGATTTTCATTAATCATCTTGCTAATCATATAATCAGACGGAATAATTACATCATAACTTGCACCTCCGCCTTTTAATTTAGCATATAATTCTTCATTTGTAGCATAATTTGTATAATTCACTTTTATTCCGGTAAGCTCTTCAAATTCAGAATTCACATCAAGAGTACCTTCCTCTGCACCAGTAGAAATATATTCGCCCCAATTATAAACGTTTATTGAAATACCTTTCCCTTTAAACTTTGTATAATAATCCGTATCAGAAATTGTAAGGGTCTGTACTGAGGTTTCCTCTTCATCTGATGTATTTTCCACTGATTGTGAATTACATGATATCATGGAAAGAAACATACCTATGGATAATATTAATGATAGTTTCTTCATACGCCCTCCTTATAAAGACCATTTTTTTTCATAGCACGATTTTCAAGAATGTTCTTTACAATAAGAATCACTACAACTGCAATAAATATTAATGTTGAAAGTGCATTTATTTCAGGTGAAACTTTACGCCTTGTCATTGAATATATAGTTATAGGGAGAGTCTGAGAAGTTGAACCACTTGTAAAATAACTTACAACAAAGTCATCGAGCGAATATGTAAATGACATTAAAAAGCCACTTACAATACCAGGCATTATTTCCGGCAATACAACTTTTCTAAAAGCTTGCACGGGACTGCAACCTAAATCTTGTGCCGCTTCAAATACATGAGGGTTCATTTGCTTGAACTTTGGCATAACATTAAGAATAACATATGGTACGTCAAAAGTTATGTGTGCTATAATAAGCGTAACAAATCCAAATTCCAAATTCATGCGTGCTGCAAAAAATACAAACAATAACATTAATGATACACCTGTTACTATTTCAGGATTTATAATTGGCATATTGGTTATATTCATTACAACAGCTTTAGGAACTTTTTTCATATGCTGAATACCTATTGCCGCAAGTGTTCCTAAAATCGTAGAAACAATACTTGAAATAACCGCTATAATAATCGTATTAATAAGTGAGGAAATTATTATCCTGTTATGAAAAAGCTTTTTATACCAGTCCAGTGTGAAACCACTAAATACACTACGGCTTTTTGTTTCATTAAACGAAAATACTATTAAAACAAAAATAGGAATATATAAAAACAGTAATACAAGTATAAGATAAATTTTACCAATTTTTTTCAATTGTATTTCCTCCTTACATAAGCACTTGGTCATCAGGGTCAAATTGATTCATAACAGTCATTATAACAAGAATTATCACCATAAGTACAAGCGATATCGCCGCTCCAAGATGTGGATTGTAGGCATTTCCGAGAAACTGCATTTCTATAAGGTCGCCTATAAGAAGATTAGAACCACCACCGAGCATTCGGGAAATAATAAACGTTGAAATAGCCGGTACAAATACCATTGTAATCCCAGAAGTTATACCTGGCATACTAAGAGGAATTACAACTTTAAACAATGTTGTAATTGAATTGCAACCTAAATCGGCAGACGCTTCAAAAAGTGATTTGTCAATTTTTTCCATAACGGAATATAATGGCAGTATCATAAAAGGTAAATAATTATAAACCATTCCAAGAACTACCGCTCCGGAAGTATTTATCAGTTTAACAGGCTCTAGACCAAAAACTCCGAGCAAATGATTAATAATACCATTATTTCCAAGAATTGTCATCCAGGCATATGTGCGAAGCAAAAAATTCATCCACATAGGAAGCATTACAATCATAAGCATAGTTCCTTGTTTATGCTTGTCCATTCTTGAAAGTATAAATGCTACAGGATAGGCAATAACAAGGCATATAGCAGTTGCAATCAATGACAGCCATATTGAACGCATAAATATATTAGCATATTGTCCGACATCTGATATGTATTTTATAGTAAAATCTCCATTATCAGTCGTAAATGCAAAATATACTATCATAAGAAGCGGTACAACTATAAATACTACCATCCATACAAGATATGGTGCAGAAAAATATTTAAGTTT
Organism: uncultured Alistipes sp.; assembly: GCA_964616595.1. Taxonomy (GTDB): domain Bacteria; phylum Bacillota; class Clostridia; order Oscillospirales; family Ruminococcaceae; genus Ruminococcus. The sequence continues at coordinate 2,602 of CAZTUV010000058.1, read as the reverse complement.
CATAAAGCATTATCCTCCGATTTTTTCATTATATGAATATCATCGGGTTCAAAAGTCATTCCAATCATAGAACCAACCGGACAGGCCTTTGTAGAATGTATAATCCATTTATGGTCTACTCCATCAACACACATTTCATAGTGTACCCCCTTGAAAACTACTGATTCTACAATTCCGGTAAGCTGTGCCTTTTCAGCCGGAATAATTTTGACATCTTCCGGGCGTATAACAACATCAACAGTTTCATCAGGCGAAAAACCTTTATCCACACATTGAAAACGTTTTCCGGCAAATTCAACAACACAATCCAGAGGCATACAACCATTTACAATATTGCTTTCTCCTATAAAGTCTGCAACAAAAGCATTTATCGGTTCATTATATATATCGGTCGGAGAACCTATCTGTTGAATATAACCATTATTCATGACAACAATACTGTCACTCATAGTTAATGCTTCTTCCTGGTCATGAGTAACATAAACAAATGTAAGTTCAAGTTCCTGCTGAATTCTTCTTAGTTCTATCTGCATTTCTTTACGCAATTTAAGGTCTAATGCTCCTAAAGGTTCGTCAAGCAAAAGCAACTTAGGGTGATTTACTAAAGCTCTTGCTATTGCAACTCTTTGCTGTTGACCTCCGGAAAGTCTATTGACAGAACGCTTTTCAAAACCTTTAAGATTAACCATTTCAAGCATTTCTCCCACTCTATGTACAATCTCCTTTTCAGGAACTTTCTTTACACGTAATCCAAATGCAATATTTTCATAAACATTCAAATGCGGAAATAATGCATATCTTTGAAATACTGTATTTACATTTCTTTTATGTGGTGGAACGCCGTTTATACGTTGACCATCAAAAAATATATCACCACTTGTAGGTTCAAGGAAGCCTGCTATAATTCTTAAAGTAGTAGTTTTTCCACAACCAGAAGGCCCTAAAAATGTAACAAATTCTTTTTCTTTAATGTCAAGATTGATATTTTTTAAAATTCTTTCACCATCTTCAAACTCAACTACAATATTTTTAAGATTAATGATATTTTCCATTTATCAAAGTCCTTTCATTCAAAATTATCCTCCGTATACTTTAAGGATACACGGAGGATAAATAATGTTTTATTCTTCTTTGCTTTCTTCTTCGTTGCTGGAATTTTCAGATTTTGTATCTTTTTTGCGTTTATTTTTTAATATATCTGTTTTTAATGCATCAATAAAAGCAACCATAAAGTATATAACAAGTACAACGCCTTCGCCTAATATAATTGGCATTTTCGCATTATTGACAATAGATTTTACTGTATATGATGCAGTATTTGATGCCGGAACAAGTATGTTATAAGCATTCTGGAATGTGACATTCTCATAATAATCATCAGCAGTAAGATTAATATTCTCAATAAGCTGAGTAACTTTTTCATTTAAATCTGCAAGTTGTTTTTCAACATTTTCAATTTTTTCTTCAGAACTTGATGAACTTTTTTTCAGTGCGTCACGTCTTTCTTTGTAGTAATTTATTTTCTGTTTTGCTTCTGCGAGTTCATCTGTAATATTAATCTTTTGTTTAATCATATTATCATATTGTTCAGAAGTCTTTGTTGACTGAGTATCCGTACTATCTGTTCCATTTCCAAATATGATAATCTGGTCTTTTTCATAGTCGTTTATGGAACTCTTTACGGAAACAAGCTGTTCTTCAAGTGATTCCTGTTGTCTGCCAAGTTCGTTTATTCTGTATTCGTAATAAGCTATTGAAGTTTCCTTATCTTTAGTAATATTATTTACATTGATATATGATGAAATTTTATCCAAATCAACAGACTTTACAGTTTGAATGGCTTCATATAAGTCATCAAAAGTATATCCTGTTACAGATGAACGAAACCGTGTAAGGTCATCATCTGAAATCTGTTTTACATATTTGCCAAGAGTATTAAGTGATGATTTAAGAACTTCAATAGCCTCTGTATAATCATAACTTGAAATATCAAGTGCTGTAACAGAACTTCCAAGTGTTTCATTATATCCATAAATGTCAAAGAAATAACTCTTAAATTCTTCTAAAATAGCATTAATAACTTCTACTGCCTCACTTCTACTAAATGAGGTTTTGGAATAATCAAATAATATCTTATACTCTGTCGGATAATATGAAACATCTAACATGGATTGGGCTGCCTGAAGATTGTTACTATTTGCATTTTCATAAACATTTTTGTATGTAAGAATCTTATCCATAGCATCTGCTGGAATAATACCTTGTATGTTAATCCCATTACGAATATTATCCAGTTCATCTAATGAAAAACCAAGTTTAGTAAGGGCTTTTTCAATAACTGTAGGACTTTTTATCATTTCCTTATTAAAGTCTCTTCCATCAGGGTCAAGACCATCTTCAATCCCGTCATAAGTAAAACTAACTAATGCAGAAAGTGATGGCTTACTATGAATCGTACTAATTGTTGTACAACCAAATATTCCAACAAATAATATAACTACAACTAAAATCCATATCAATAAATATTTTTTTTCTGTCTTGATAATAGTAGAAAAAGAAAAAATAATATCACTTTTCTCTACTTCACACTTTAGTGTAATAT
>CAZTUV010000057.1:0-11554 GCA_964616595.1 uncultured Alistipes sp. | reverse complement strand
TAAATTTTTAACCCCGATGTCAAATCTGATATCGGGGTTTTTGGACAGGCTGAATCAATCTAAGAAGATTGCTTTTTCCGTACTCTTTTTTTCCATAAATGCCAATAACCCTTGATTCTGAAAAATCGACAGTAACCGGATAAAAGTCAATATAATCAAGACCGACTGATACCGGACAAGACGTGTTTTCAGACTTCTTATTATTGACCTTGGGTGTTTGTTTGAGTCTATCGTATTCGCTAAACGTCAGATCCCCCGAAAAAGTCAGATACTTCTTTACATGCTTTTTATAATTGTGATTCTCATCATCGTACATGAATTTGTTTTTCAACTCCTTCATATACGATGTAGACTCGTCACATGAATCAGCAATAAAGCACTGCAACTCATATGGTGCGTTCATTCGGAAAGTGCCTTCAATATTTTCAGGTTTAATCGTTACGTTGGCGAAACCTCTACCAGGAATTGCACCTATCTCTGTTACCTTGCTGTTAAATATATCCATATACTTATCGGTAGGCATTTCAAGTGCAATTTTCTGTCCAAAACTATTCAGATAGGAATTCAGTCCCTTTGTATCTGAAGCAGTGAATACAACTGTAACGCCTTTAGATAAACCATCACGGCATATCTTTGCAAACTTTTCCTGATAGGTTGCATATCTAGGCTCATCCTGAAAAGCATTGAGGTTATCAATGATAAATGTCGTATGAAGCAGCTGTTCATCACCATTATACGCTGAGAAATTTTTACCGTCAAGAGTACGAGTATTCTTTCTCATTATCTCCTCGATGATCTTAAATGCTCTCTTTATATATTCCTCATTGGAATTATCGAAGTAAGCTGCTACAAGCGGAAATTCTTTATATGAGGCCAAAGCTCCGCTGAAGTCAAGAATGAAGATTTGCTCTTCTTTTTCGTAGCTTATCATATGAAGCGTTTGAATCAATATTTTAATAAAGTTCGTTTTTCCACTCATTGCAGCACCAAACAAAGCAATATTTCTATCAAGCAAATCCACATTGAATAGTGGTTGCTTTTGTATGATTGGAATATCATATTGTCCCAATGTACAGACCATTGTTCTTTTGTTTTCCATCTTACTTCCTCCAGTCTGTAGTACTTACAATTTTTGTTTTCAATGGCGGCATGAATATCTTTTCCGGCATAGGCTTGCCCTTGTTAATTGCTATAATTGTATCTACTACAAATTTTAGCTGAGTAGCATTTGGATCAACATTTTTCTGTGAATTTTTCTGTGCTTTGTTATCCTTCTGAGAGCGATAGAATTTATCATTGAATCTTCCGCTATCAGGAACATATGTAATATTTACAGGTTGTTCAATACTCAAATTCTGATTTGCTCCTGTATACGCTGACTGGAAATATTCAAATCTTGAACCTGTTCCCACAAGAAGATATGCACGACCATTCAACGGCATTGTAGGTGCTGCCGCCACCGGACTGTCAATCATTTCCTTGGATGCTTGCTTAGTAGCCACTTTAAGGCAAATCCTTGCCTTTGAATTAACTCGTATATCATCTGTAATTGCACCTTCAATATTCTGAGATACCAGTATAATATGAAAACCTAAGGTTCTGCCAACTCTGGCAATTGTAGTTATTTCAGCGATGAAGTCGACATCATTGCTTTCATTTGAGAATCTTTTTAACTCTGTAAATTCATCGACAACAAGAACCAGATGAGAAAGTGACTTAATTTTTTCGAGTCCATTTTCTAAAAGATAGTTCATCTGCTTTTCATTAAGCTTTCCGATTTTCTCAAGAATCTTTTTAACGCCTTCAGAATAATCAGATTCTTCAATGGAAATCTGTTTTGTTTTCAAATTATCATATATGGCCTTTGCCTTTTTCAGAGAAAAATCATTTTCCTGATTTATCAAACTAATAAGCTCAACCATTATTCTTCTTGCTTGTATATACGCATCAGCCGTATCAACACCAAAATTCTGAAGCAGAAGTTTTCTCTTCTTTATTTCAGCGTTAAGAGTTTCAAGAAATCGTTTCAACATATATGCTGAGGAAATACCTTCACTCTCACCGGCTGTATCAGTTACTACCCCGACACAGTGCGGCAAATTACCGAGTCTATCAGAGAATCCTCCACCTTTCATATCAACCAGCATCAGATTTAGATCCATAGGGGAAAACTTCATACAAAGTCCTATAAGATAAGTAATAATTGTTTCAGATTTACCTGAACCGGTTGTACCTGCAACGAGCATATGCGGTCCGTCAGCCTTCTCATAAAGGTCAAGGTGCATATTTCCATGCTCGTTGGCTCCTATGTTGACACGAAGATTTCTTGTTACATCATACTCTTCGTCTGCATTTATCCAATTACTAAGTATTTTTTCAGCAGCATTTGTAGTTGCCAACGGATTTTCTGAATCTTTTACAGTTGGTTCAGTATCCTCATTTGAAATATTGTGAAGTTCAAACAGGGTGACCATACTTGGAACTTTTCCGTTTTCTGCAATACGTGTATAGTAAACAGCACTGAGTCTTTTATAGGCAAGCTCATACTGCTCATTATAGTTGCTTCCATCAAAGATAAAATTGTTTGTGAAATTAGGGTATTTCTTTGTTTCAGTTACAGTGGCAAGGATATTTTCACGTGTCATTATGCTGTATCTTGGAACAACATATCCATATCCTTCATTATTTGTACCATTGTTAAGATAAACCACATCGCCGCAGTAACGAGGGAGCTTATCTTTATGATCACGACAAAACAAAAAGGTTAATCCAAGCTTATTCTGGTAATCTTCACCCTCTTTTGGTGCTTCCGGAAGGTATTTTGAAAAACCTGTGGATTTGATGCCATAATCATCAAAAATCACACAGACAATCTGCGTCATTTTATCAGAAGATACCTCGTTCTCCTCATCAGAATGATTATCCTTTTGCCTTTGATTCATAATATTCAAAAGCTGTCCATAAACCTCACCGGCACTTTCCTGATTAAAAATAAACTGTGAGGTATTTTCGAGAAGTTCATTGCAATGTGGAAGAAACTTATATATATTAATCTTTTTCTGCTGTTCTTCAGGAGTCAATCCATTTTCAAAGAAGAAAATAAACTGAATATCCTCAGGTGAATGATAATATGCCAGTTCCATCACAGTATGTCGTATAAAATCATGGGCATACATATTATCATCGGAAATAATACCAACTGCACCTGAATTTTTTATATCAAGCATATATGGTGCTTTTACATCTGCACTGCCCCATGTTTTACCATCCAGATAACGAAAGTATTCCGTCGAAAAACGATATGCCAGTTCAGAAAGCAAAAATTTATCTTCAGATAATTTTCCGCTTCTTATAAGTTCTTCTTTTTTAGCTGCTTCTTTACGAGAAAGCTTATCCTTTGGAATTTCAATGCAGATTCCTGATATACGTTTTTCCTTTCCATTCTGGAAATTCTCAAAACACAAACGATAATATATATCAGAAAAAATCTCATCTTTTCTTTCATACTTTATATTAAAGAGAGGTTTTACATTTTCCGAAACTCCAAGAGTAATACGCATGAAATCGTTGTCATTCTGAGAACGGGCAAAAATAGCGGAATCAAGTCTTGCAAGGTCCTTAAACAGTTCTTCTGAATTTGGATAAAGCTTCTGAAGATATGTAACGTCAGCCTGTTGCCATTTACCTATTCTATCTATAACAGTCTGCTTTATATAATTCTCGTAATTTTCTTTCCATTCTTTCTTTTTCTTACGGTTTGTACGACCCTGTTTGAAATAGTTATATGCTGTAGTAACAAGAGTCATAACGCCTGTTGCTGCTGTCATCATCCACATTGTTCCACCCATTCCGGATGAACTTGACATAAATGCACGCACACCTATCATACCACCAGTTGAAAGAATGGTAGGTATGAAAACATCTGCAAGAGAACGTTCATCCTTCTGAGGAATGTCGCCTGGTGGTAATATTTCGATATCTGATGCTTCTACCGCCTCCAGAGTACGGCTGCTTATATTATATTCAAGTGAATTTTCCTCAGAATTTAAAATATAACTACTTGGCACCTCTTCAAACAATATATTTTCCTGAATCTCCTTTTTCATTGTTATCATCAGCACACTGGAAGTAACAAAACCAAGTTCAATTAGTGTTATCTTAAGATTTTTCAGTTCCTTTTCGCAGTCAATAACCTTGAATTTGCCTTTACGTGTATAATTGACGGCTATTTGCTTTCTTTGTTTGATATAGTTCTTATACAGAAGGAAGTGATTCGGAAAATTATTATACAATCCATAATATAGTCCCTCCATGAATGCCTTTAAAGTCATATCATCCTTAACAAGAAAAGCAAGACTATCTATAGTCCCGGACAAATCCCCATATGTGTCATCTTTAGGAAAATCAAACTGAACAGAAATCATTATTTCATTATTTTTCATAAAATATACTCCTTATATTCCGCTCATCACCCTGCTTAATACATTTGCTACATCACTTTCATTAATATGAGGAGTATTTATTTTCACAACCTCTGTTTTTTCAATCTCAGGATGCCTGATTGGACTCACTGTATAAGCAGGAATTTCCACAGTCTGTGGTTTAACATTAACATCTACAGACTTTATCTGTACTTTTTTAATGTTCGGAAGTGTTGCTGTCTTAACCTGTGGAATATGTATATCAGACTTTGACGGCACAAAACTTCCTATAGAACGTTTATGTGGTATGGTTACATTAACACTTTCTACACTAACGCTTGGCTGGAAACTATCAGTCATACGCTTTTTAATAGATGAAATATCATTTTTCGACTTTTCCCCAACTGTCTGTATCTTCGGAACAACTACATCTGCTATTTGGGGTGTCTCATAAGAAAGCGTTAAAGGATTTATCTTTATGCTTACTGCTTTTTCATTCACATCAGAAATAGACTGTGGGTCTAATGTAACAGGTGTATACTTCTTTATCGTTGCCGGAACAACGGAAACGGTCGGAACGTTACTTATATTAACGGCATTTAAGCCTGTAAATTTCTTGATTAAAGGGATTTTGATCTTTGGTACTGCCACGTTCAGTGGTTCTCTTTCATATCCAAATGAAACTTTTGGAGGTATTATTTTATTATTTTCAGGAACATTTTTAATTCTTAATCTTTCAATCTCATTAAAATTCAAAACCGGAACAATCAGTTTTGCTGTATTTTCAGTCACACCACTAATTTCAATTTTTTTCGTTCCCTGATATAAAAGAGGAGAAGGTGATTTTATCTTATCTAACACAGGAATCTGTGATATTCTGCATTCACCAACTATTCCACCACTAATTTTCTTTATTAATGTCTGTTGTGTTTCATGTTTCGCCTTAATGCTGCTTCTTTCCAATAAGTGTTCAGGGAAAGTGATTTTCACATCACTAACTGCCTTGTATTTCGGAAGTTCTATTCTCCTAACAGGCTTTATTCTCTTAATTTTTGGCTTTTGATACTGATAGTTAGCACTTTCTATTTTTTCAAGTTTCTCGACAAACGCTACCCTTTCATGATGAAGTTTCAACTGTCTGTCATACTGTTTTTTCTCCGTTTCGCTTAATACTGCAATTTCGTCTTCGGTTAATTCAATAAAAGCCATACTTACACCCCTAATAAAAATACAGCCTCAGCCAAATTAATAGCAATGAGGCTGTATACGGTTTAAAATCAATATTCCGTTTCCAGAACCTTATTATATTAGTTTCCTCTGATGCTTGCAGCAACCTGTGCATCTGTGTCATCAAAGTTCTTAGCATTTGATTCAAGAAGGGTAGCTAAACCTCTAATAGCACCAGGTAAATCTTCGGTTACAAAGCCTTCAATGTTATTGGTAAAGAATTCAAGAAGTGCATCCTTTGAATCACCTTCCATTGCTTCGATAGCAGTTTTGAATGCACTGACAAAAGTTGTTGCAGCATTCTCATACTGTGTTGCATAACCGTTCAGATTGCTAACACTCTGATCCATCGATGCCTTTACTACTCTACAACCTGCCATAATATATTACCTCCTAAAATTATTCATTACTTTGATTGTTAGCAGTTCCAAGCTGTTCGTCCACGCCGTCTACATCCGGAATCGCTGTCTTGATACTAGTGCAAATCTCTACAAGAGTATCTAAAACACTTGTAAGACTAGTTCCTGTTGCCGGTTCAATATTTTTTGTGTAAAAAGTTGAAAATCCTGTTGCTGCGGAACCTGTAAAATCACTGGATGTAAGAGTAGTAACCTCAGTTCCTACATTTGTATGAAGTGTATTAGTGGTTTCACGGTATGCCTCAATAGCCTTGATTGCTTCATCCATCATCTCCGGTGTGATATTCACTGTTCCTGTGCTTCCCATGCCTGCCATAAATAAATCCTCCTAAAAATTATTTATCCGTTCAGTTCTTCATACTTCACGAATATATCCTTGTAATATCCTGAACCTATAATGGTGTTCAGGGTTTCTGAAATGTGCTGAATAACAACGCTCATGTCTTCAATCGGCTGCAATAGTACATCCTTTGCTGTTACTTTAATTTCATCTCCGGCAGTTGTATCTAATGCACCTGATACATCCTCATACATTTTCTCAAGCTTTTCTTTCAGATTTGCCGCATCTTGTTTTAATGTTGCCATATCCTGCGAAGCTGTTGAAAATGCCGATTCATCCAACACTATATCATGAACCAGAAATGCCATTAAGAAGCACCTCCGCTCTTTGCTTTTTTGATTTCATCCAGAAGAGATTCCTGCAGTTCTTTTTTGAGATATCCGCATTTTTCTTCAGCTTCTGCATACTGTTCTGTATCAATGAGACAATGTACACGCAGAACCATTGCATTCAGATCTGTCGGATCCTTGAGAATTGCATTTCTCAATTTCTTCTGAACTTCGATATACTTATCCTGCCATCCATCAAGATTTATATCCTTCATTGCTCTTGCTTCTGTATACCAGCCAAGCTCCACAAGATTTGACTGAGTACTCTTTTGAAGCTCAAGTGCATGATACATAATCTTTCTGAAATCCTTTTTCAAAGTATACGCACCTATGTACAGGCGATTGATTCTGTCTTTCTCTTCCTGTGTGGTGGTTATTCCTTCGTTTTCAGGAAGCTTGTATGTACTTGCCTGAGAAGTATCGTTTCCATCTGGAGTAAGGTATGTACCATTTTTTCTCATTGCTTCCAACTGTTCCGTACTCAGTTGCTCATAACGATACAGATTTGAATTCATCTCATTTAGGATTGAACTTGCATCCGCTGTCTTAGGATCATACTCGTTATAAAGCACACTATTGTTATACGAGAAAACTGGATTTTCAGCACCCTTAAGGCACATAATCACACTGTCTGCATCTTCTATCTGTAAATACAAATCAGCAGCTGTAAGGTAGCACTCAACAACTTCCTGCTGAGTTGGTTTCTCCGTTTTCATATAATGCTTTATATATGTTATTGCTCTCTGAAAGCGGTTTACATCATGATCCTTGTTGTATGCAGTCAGTTCAAAATTCACCATATCACTGCAAAGTGCAAAGGGGAATTTCATTAGATTTTTTCTTGCATATGCAAGCTCTTTGAAAGCGTCATCCAAGCGGTTTGCCTGCTTCAACATAATGTAAGCAACCTGATAGCCTGAATAGTCAGACGGAGCTAGAAGCTTCATTTGATTTGCTACATTCAGTCCGTTTGGAATATCATCCTGAATTCCGTAAATTGCAGCTTTACGCTTCATGATGTCAATATCGCCGGGAACAAGCATTTCAGATTTCTTCAGGTTTATGAGAGCATCATCAAGTCTTCCAAGCTGCTGATTTACAATACCCAGAATGTGATACATTTGTCCTGCGGCATCCTCATTCAAGCCAAGCTCATCAGCTTTCGCAAAGCTCTGCATAGTATCAGCGATTTTATTGACTGATGCTTGTGCATAGCCAAGATTAAAATATCTGTTTCCATTATCCGGCTCACATCTTACTGCCTGCTGATAATACTCAATCGCATCGTCATATCGATTAAGTGACATGCATACATTCGCGGCACACTGATAAGCATTCGCACATTCTGGATCGAGCTTTATTGCCTCTTTCGCAAGACTGAATGCTTCCTGCAACTTGCCGTTTAAAAAGGCTACTTGTGAGTTGGATATGAGTTCAGTTAGTTGTTCATTATTTTGCATTGATTAACCTCCCTAATGAGTATATTCACTCTTGTTCTACAAAATAATTAATGTGTATATTTGCTTCGGACAACTTCAAGTTTATATTCTCTAAAAATTTCTTGCATAGTCCTGTCGGTTCAAACATGAAAAATACATTAATTTTAAAATTCGAGAACTCTTTTTCAGGATAAGTATCTTGATACTGATTGCTATCAATATACCAGATATAGGTATTTAGTTTGTCTTGCAACATTACCATATGATCATATTCAAATTCTTCATCAAAATCCAAATGATCATAAAGTTGTAAGATAAGCGTGTTTGATTCATAAGCAACAGAATCAATTGTATCTCTGCTATCAATTGCCATTAATGCCATAATCTTTAAGTATTCATGATTCACACTTCCATCAAATTCATCCATTTAACGGATGTCGGAATATCATTATTTGCAAAAAATTCTTCTGCGGCTTTTACAGCATCTTCAACTGGTATAACCATATCATTGCTGATTTCTATCTCTTCTTCTGGCGTATTGGTATAAAAAACGCTGTATCCACCTGGAACAAGATCATTTTCATTTCCAAAGGATTGGAATCCTGGATGTCCATCTTCAGGAAAAAAAGTTAAATTTGCCAGCGCTTTATTAATTAAAATAGCAAGGCATGGATTATCGGATTCATTTTCTGTAATCCAGAACTCATTAACATCATCACCAAAACGCTTACTTAGCACCTTCTTCAATTCGTCTATGGTATCTATATAATCTATTCCTCCAAAATGTAAGACTTTCATCATATATCTCCTTAAAATTTAATTGTTGGAATAGTTTTGTTTCCAACATATGTTTTAGGTACAGGAACAGCTCTTGCATTGTTTGCAACAGAATTCTTAGGTGGAACAACAGTTAATCTCGAACCTTCTGGTAACAATGCTGAAAGTTGACGATCACAAAATCCGCATGTTCCATTTGGATTATTGTGAAAAATAGTTGCATCATTTATACCATTTTCACGCATATAAATAGCCGCCTTACCTTCTACATGAGAAGCAGACTGTGCTTTATATTGCGGATAAGATGGATTGCTACTATTGCCTGATGAAAATGATATTTGTTTTCCATCAGATGTAAGCATTACTCCGCTTGTTGTTTTTCCATCAAACTCAGGTAATTCAGGTCTTAAAGCATCATACTCCGCATTATGCACCCAAACCTTACACTCACCGACAAAATAAGTATGATAATCCACAACCTGAAAATTATACACCGTTGTAGAAGTTTCACACTCTTCGATGTAGCAATCGTCAACGAGCAAATCCTCACCATTAACACTTGCAAGGGTATCACCTACAAGAAGATTTCCAGCATTGATAAATCCTCGACCTTGTACATAAAACGGATGGTCAATCGTTGTGATAATTTTCTCACCGTTTATTGTAAGATGAACAAGCTTGTCCACCTGTCGTACATAGGTTTCAAGAACGGTTTTCTCCGCTGTGTCATATGTGTCGGGATTTGTTGATATTACAGTATCACCAGCCTTGATATTTTCAATTGCAACAAGACCAGCAGCAGTAAGTACCATTGTTCCTGCAATAAAGCAAGCCATATTCTGTGATGCAGCACCTGTGAACGAAGATACCATGCTCACACCCATCTGGAAGCTGTTATAAATGTCACTCTGATGAAGCTTTGAATTCAGTTCTGTAATGGGATTGTTCGGGTCTATCATTCCCAAGCCCATAGACAGCATATCAAATCCATCCATGCCGTCAGAGATGGTTCCGCTGACTTTTGCTGTTGTCTTTACCGCTTTTCCTAATGGCTCTATACACTTAAAAGCACCCAGTTTACTTGCAAGTGAACCTACTCCTCCTAACGCGCCGCCCATTATTGCTCCATCTAACGCTCCTTGGGCGAAACCTTCCAGAAACGACCCTCCCGATAGAGCACTGGTAATTCCTCCTATCAGCCCTCCGGTTATTGCACCTTTCAATGCACCAATAAGAATTCCAGTTCCTATACCTTGTAGACCAGGGACGAAAAGACAAACTACAGCAACGATAATTTCAATTGCCAGAACAATTTCTTTCCAGTGTTCCTTACACCACTCGCCGACATCTTCAAGCTTATCGCAAAACTTCTCCCAGTCCGACTTTTCGCATTCAGGCTTAAGATAGTCATACTCTTTGTAAAACTCGTCCTTGGCTTTCGCGACAGCTGAAGACGCAGAGTTATCTCGCTTTATCGTAAGGTCAATAAAATCATTGACTTTTCTTTGAGTGGCTTCCAGTCCAGCAATCTGTTGTTCCTGGGTTTGTGAAGATGAGGATATTTTACTTACAATACTATCGCAGACGCTGCTGTTGATGCCGAGAATTTTCGATTTCAGAGCGGATAAATCTGTACAATAATCACTTACTGCTGTTTTCGCCTGTTCTATAAAGTTCGACATACTGTTGATTTTATCTTTGTATAGCTCGATTGTTGACATTTCCTCACCCCCAATCTTTTTATGTAGTCATAAACTTTTTATAATAAGCCATATTTACCAAACAGGTTTGTTTGCTTGATTCGTAATGATCTATCATACCTTGTGCCCTGCTTATTTCGGTTTCAAGTTCTTGAATCCTAGAATTTAATGTTTGAAGCTCTTGATTCAAGCCGTCTATTATTCCGGAAATAGTCGATTTTCCCGTACCTATTAAATCGAAAACTTCTGTAAGATTCGAATTTGCACCTGTGGCATTTTCTCCAAACGAATCGCCCAGATTAAAAGCATTAACAGTATTTGAACTGACCATAGTCCTAAAGTTTGTTGCCGCTTCTTCGACTTTGGTATTAATTTGCGTCAAATGAGAAAAGAGTCCATCACGAGCTGTCGTTGTATTACTAATTGAATCAAACAAATCCTGATTTCTCTGGATTTCATTTTTCTTATCATCAGCTAATACACATTTGTTCTGATATTCAAAACGATATTCAGCTATTTTATTTTCATATGACTGAATATATCCACAATAATCATAATACTTACGCTGTTCACTATTATAGAGCTGGGTAGCCTCCTCTGGGGTCATTGAACATCATCCTCCAGTCACAAGTTTATATCATTAAAATGCCAAGCCAATCATAGGAAACATTACGGCATCTACAACAAGATAACCTAGCACCGATATTTATATAATTTTATTGTATCATATTCCTTTCCTTTTGTAAAGATTTAGTTTTACAATTTTACACATAATTCCAACCAGTTCGCATTCTTCATTCTCTTCTCAAAATCGATCGTCAAAAAAGCCCACAAGCCGTAGCTGTGGGCTCAGTCTGTTGAAAAAGATCCAGTATAAATCTGGACTTTTTTTATATAATATG
>CAZTUV010000056.1:0-11558 GCA_964616595.1 uncultured Alistipes sp. | reverse complement strand
GAATTAATCTTTTATACTGATATAAAAATCCCATACGAAAACATAATGATTTCATATGGGAATTATATTATTAAAATTAGTTTTCTGAAATTATTTTCATTGAATCTATTGTATATCCAGAACTATTATTTTCTGAAAGGCTGAATTTTACTAATTTTGAAACGGATTTATCCATCCATTCGGGGTGTTCCTCTACGTACTCAACCTGAACTATATAACTATTATTTTCTTTTGATACAGAAATAACTTCCGGAGAATAGGTAAACATATCCGGTTCAACCTGAACACTATAAGATTGTGCCTCTGAGTTATAATAGAACTTTGATTCAGCAGAACCTACTGTGGTGTGAGTGAGTTCTGGAATATCTTCCCCAAAGAGTTCAACAGCAAATTCTTCAACATCAACAGCAGGAATATTAACTATTCCCATTCTTTCGTTATAGTTTGAAAGTTTTTTGTCATCTATAATAATCGACCATATAGTAGCACTCAAAATCTGATTATTAGGCAGTTCCGATGGAGAATCAAATGAATTTATATCCATTATTACGGCTGGATATACAATTTTGGCGAATTTTTCCTTTGACGAAGAAACTCCCCCACCAAATACAAAAGTTTTTATAAGTGCGATAATTCCTATTATAGCAATTATTAAAAATGCTAAACTTAAAATGTTACGTTTTTCTTTGCCGGAGTCGTTTGGATTATCAGATTCAACTTTTTCTTTTGACTCTGGAATTTCTATATTATCGACATTAATTTGTTCTGTATTTTCAGATGTTTTGATTTCTTCAACGTTTTCAGAATCAATGTTCTTTGGTTCATCATCTTTATTTATTTTCTCTTGATTTTCTTTTGATTCTGAATCTTCTGCTTTAATTTCCGGTACAACTAAATCATTCTGAGGTTTATTTGCCGAATTTTTCTTTTTCTTCTTTTTCTTTTTAGAATTTGATTTGTTTTTAGGTTTATTTTCAATAGTTTCTTTTGATTCAGGAACCTCAGCATTTTTATCATTTTCAGATGAATCTTCTTTGGTATTAATTTTTTGATTTTCTTCATCAGAGATTTCAGTTAACATTTCAGATTCATTAATTGAATTTTCGTTTATTTCTTCAACAGTAAAATTTCCGTTTTCCTCATGTTTTTCAGTTGCTGTATCTTCCGTAACTGATAATGTTTCGGTTTTTTCGTCAGCAATTTCTGAAGTTTCTTTTTCCTGTTTAATAAGAGCATCATAATCAGGCAGTTCACCTATTACTATGCGTTTCTTTTTATTTGAAATCTGAGAATCAGGAACTTTTTGTTGAGTATTCGGAGGGATACGTTTAAGTTTTCTTGTAGCAGGAGCGGAGTTTGATTTTTTACTATTATTTATAGCATCAAGCAGTTCATCTGGCGACATATCATCGAACTTGCTCTTTATATGTTTTTGTTCAGAATTTTTGGAGGATTCTTTTTTAAGATTATTCAATGCATCATTAACATCTTTTCTTATCATTCAATTTCCTCCTTATCTGATTTGACCGTTACCATTTATAAGATATTTTATAGTTGTAAGTTCAGTAAGACCCATAGGGCCTCTTGCATGAAGTTTCTGAGTAGAGATTCCGATTTCTGCACCAAATCCAAATTCACCACCATCGGTAAATCTTGTTGACGCATTTACATAAACCGCTGCTGCATCGACTTCTCTCTGGAACTTTTCTGCATTTTCAAGTGACTTTGTAACGATACATTCAGAATGTTTAGTGCCAAACTTTCTTATATGTGTAATAGCCTCATCAATATCATCAACGACCTTGACTGAAATAATATAGTCAAGAAATTCTGTTGCATATTCATTATCAGTAGCCTTTTCCACGCTGTCACCGAGAATTTGAATAGTTTTGTCACAGCCATAAATCTTCACATCATGTTCCTTGAATCTTTCGGCTACCATAGGCAAAAACTTTTCAGCACAGTCTTTGTGAACAAGAAGGCTTTCAATTGCATTGCATACAGACGGGCGTTGAGTTTTACCATTATCAGCAATATTTACTGCCATATCCAAATCAGCTGATGAATCAACATATACATGACAATTACCTGTACCTGTTTCAATAACCGGAACAGTAGCATTATTAATTACAGCCTGAATTAATCCTGCACTTCCTCTTGGAATAAGGACATCAAGATATTTATTTAATTTCATAAGTTCATTTGTAGTTTCACGGGAAGTATTTTCAACTACTTGAATTATATCAGCAGGAAGTCCTGTTTCTTCGACAGCCTTACGCATAATATTTCCAAGGCACTTATTTGAATTTATAGCTTCTTTACCACCTTTAAGAATAACAGCGTTTCCAGCTTTAAGACAGAGTGCCGCTGCATCTACTGTAACATTCGGGCGTGATTCAAAGATGATTCCGATTACGCCGAGAGGAACACGGGTTTTTGAAATTTTCAGACCGTTAGGACGTGTAAATCCTTCTATAATCTGACCAACAGGGTCATTGAGTGCTATAAGTTCATCAACGCCTTTTGCCATACCTTCAATACGTTTTTCATCAAGTTTAAGTCTGTCCTGCATAGCCTCAGACATACCGTTTTCTTTAGCCGTCTGTAAATCTTTGGCATTTTCCGCCATAATCAAGCTGACGTTTTGGGTAAGAGCTTTTGAAATCGCTGATAATGCATTGTTTTTTT
This sequence comes from uncultured Alistipes sp., assembly GCA_964616595.1. Taxonomy (GTDB): domain Bacteria; phylum Bacillota; class Clostridia; order Oscillospirales; family Ruminococcaceae; genus Ruminococcus. The sequence goes on along the minus strand of CAZTUV010000056.1, from coordinate 8,870 downwards.
GTAAAGTTGATGCTGATACAATAGCCGGTTCAGCATTTTTAGCTTTTAATCCAAGTTCTTCTGTGTAATTCATAATATTTCACCTCATAAAATTTTTATGCCTTGAAAAATGTTCCAAGTTCCTTATCTTCAAATAAATCATAAAGCATATCCGGATTTTTCCCGTTCATGATAACCATATCAATACCTGCTGAAGTTGCAATTTTACCTGCATTAATTTTAGTTGACATTCCGCCTGTTCCAAGACTTGTTCCGGCACCTCCGGCGACCTTTTCGATTTCAGGGGTTATTTTCTCGACAAAGTTTATAGGAGTAGCATTTGGATTAGTACGTGGATTATCATCATAAAGTGCGTCAATATCTGAAAGTATAAGTAATAAATCTGCTTCAACCAGTACAGCAACCAATGCAGATAATGAATCATTTTCACCGATTTCAAGTTCGAGTTCATCGATTGCGATGGTATCGTTTTCATTTATTATTGGAATAACTCCCATACTTATAAGGCTCTCAACAGTATTTTTGAAATTGTTGCAGTGACTGGAATTATTTATAATTGTTTTTGTAAGAAGAATTTGTGCGACTGTAACGCTATATTTTTCAAACATATCATCATAAATATGCATCAGTTCGCATTGTCCCACTGCTGCAACAGCCTGTTTCATACGGGTATCCTTGGGCTTTTTGGAAAGTCCGAGTTTTCCGGCACCAAGTCCGACAGCACCTGAAGAAACCATTATAATTTCACGTCCGGAATTATGTAAATCTGATATTACACGGACGAGATTACTCATTCGACGGATATTTAATTTTCCGGTACTATGTGCAAGTGTAGATGTACCAAGTTTTATAACTATTCTCTTTTTTTCAGAAATATTTCTCATAAAATAAAATCATTCCTTCAATTTACTTTATTAATGGGAGTACCATTTTGCCAGGCTTTTATATTATCGCATACTATTTTCACGAGACGACTTCTTGTTTCAAACGATGCCCATGCTGTATGAGGAGTGATAATACAATTGCTTGCTTTTTTTAGTGGAGTGTCTGGTGACATTGGTTCTTTTTCAAGCACGTCAAGGTATGCCCCTGCAATTTCTCCACGATTAAGGGCATCAGCCAAAGATTTTTCGTCGACAACAGCACCTCTTGAAGTGTTTATAAGAATTGCTGTTTTTTTCATTTGGGAAAGCAATTCGGAATTGACAATACCTTTAGTCTGTTTTGTAAGAGGGCAGTGAAATGTTAATATATCAGCTTTTTTTACAGCCGTCATAATATCGGTTACTTCATATGGACAATCAACAGGCTTTGTTCTTGTGCTTATCACGATATTCATATCAAAAGCTTCAGCGATTTTTGCTACTTTTTTTCCAATCGAGCCATATCCGACGATTGATATAGTTTTTCCAGCAAGTTCGGCTGTGGGTATTGGAAAATATGAAAATGACGGAAATCTTTCCCATTCTCCGTTTTTCACGTCAATGTCATAATCACGTATTTTATTGCAATAATCCAGTATGTATGCAAAAGTCTGTTGTGCAACGGCATTTGTTGAATAAGAACCCGCATTACATACAACAATATTTTTTTCTTTTGCATATTCTATATCAATATTATTGAAACCTGTTGCAAAAAGTCCTATATATTTTAAATTCGGACAATTATCTATTACTTCACGTGTAATCATCACTTTATTGCAAAGTACCACTTCAGCATCACCGATATTATGAGCAGTTTCTTCCGGTGATGTAAGAGGAATTATATCGACTTCCCCAAGTTCTTCAAGACAAGATGTTGAAATATCTCCATTAATATTTACGGTATACCAGTCAAGAACAGCTATTTTCACGATTATTCCTCCCTTTGCTGATTTGAATTTTCAGGAGCTTTATTTTTTTTCTTATTATAAACTACTGATGTTATCATTGCCGATATCAATAACACTAATTCAACGATTCCTACTGTATAGAAAAGCGTTTTGCTGTTTGAAATCCATATCAATAATGAAAAAGGTATAGCAACAGCCATTATAAGTTGATATGGAGATTTCTGTACAATAAATCTGTACAAAAAGAAAACCAGTGATATACAGCAAAATACCATATGCAAACCAAAAGGAAACGGAAACATTGAAGTCTGTTCAATTTCGGAAATCTGAGCCATGGTTAAAAATAAATCTGAAAAATTCATAATTCCCTCCAAATAAAGATATAAGCAGGCATACAGCCATGCCAGAATATAATCCACCAAGTATTTAATTGGATATTAATTTTATTACTTGGTAATAGTCATCTATATTACTTTAGTATATCACTAAATTTTCAGGTTGTCAACAATGAATTAAATCCAAAAACAGTATAATATTTTATAAGCGAATATTAAAAAAATTCTATAACATGATTTGCCTGCGAATGTTAAACCAAAAGTCTAAATTAGTAGGCTGTTTTTTATAGAACAATATAGTTCAGAAAGATTATTACTTCTGTAATTAAACAGATGGTTTAATACAAATATTCCTCATTATAAAATCTTGAATAGAAATGTTATGCTTGACAAACTTAGTTTTATATGCTATACTACTTTTGATTAGTCAGCACTAACTTAAATAACAGGGAAGTGATATGCCCATATGGGTAGAACAGAACATCTTACTTGTTCACAGAAACGTTATCTTCTTGCAATTTATCAGTTAAGCCAATTATATGGCAAGGTGAAAACTACACAGCTTGCTGTTGCCGTTGGTGTGAGCAAATCCAGTAGTACTTGTATGACAACCAAGCTTTGTGAACGTGGCTATCTAAATAAAATATATTATGGACATATAGAACTTACAGAAACAGGTCTGGAATCAGCAAAATTAATATATTCTCAGGTGAATACAATATATTGTTTCCTTACAAAAAAACTATTGGTGGATTCACAGAAAGCTAAATCAGATGCTGTTTCGATAGTTGTATATTCTTCAGAACAAACAGTTTCACCATTTGTAAAATTCATTGAAGAATCTGGTACATGGATTTCTTGTGATGAAATTTTTTTATAATTTTTTGTTATCTATTAGTAACAAAGCTTATATAAGCTTTAAATAAAAAAAGGAGTAGTAATTATGAAAAGCACAAAAAAGATTATGGGTATAACAACTTGCATAGCAACAATGCTTGCGGCAATGCCTCTTAGTGTATCAGCAGAAGGGGAAGAGTTTGTTTATGGTACTATGAATATTCCATATGCAGATTTCTATGAAGCTGAACTGGCAGATTCGGTAAATGCTTATGAAGTAGATGCTGTTTCTTCTGCTACAACTACAAAGTGGGCTAAAAATGGCGAAGGAGAACTCTTTGACGGTACATACAATCAGGCAAATGATGATGGTACAGGTACAATTCTTGGTGTTACATATCCTGTTGCTCTTACTCAGGAAACTCTTGATAGTTTAGGTGATAATAATTATAATTTTACTGCTCTTGATACAGTACCAGTTGCATATAAAATAGTAACTGTTGTTGATGATGAAGTTTCTTTCTCTGCTGTACAAGATGCAGAACCAACTGTTCTTTCCGGATTGAACGTGGAAATCAGTACAAATACAGCATGGGGTGATTATTTGCTTACTGCTGATGGTACTCCCGACGATATGGGGGCAATTCTTGGCTGGATTCTGAAAACCGACAGTGGAGAAAGTTACGCAATGCGTCATGAGGAAAATATCTGGAGAGGTGAACTCGCTTGGTCAACAGGCTTCGTTACAAATGAACCTCACGGAAATACACTTTCTTATGAGAATTTTGTCGGAATAATGGGCGATACTATTACAGAAATGGTTATAATTACAGAAAATGGTTATTATACAGCTGAAACTTCTGTTTATGTTCCGATTAAATTTGGCGGTTCTGTTGAAGTTGCTGATACAGATATTAAAAGTGGTGGCACTTCCGTTACAATAGCAGATTTCCCAGATGATTATCAGATGAACTATTCCGTAGATGGTCTTGAATCTTCCGTATCAGACGGTACAATGACATTTTCTGATGCTCTGGCTGGTGCATATACACTTACTGTAAGCGATGTAAGCGGAGTTTATGCAGATGTTACAGCAAGCTTTACACTTACTACTGATTCAATGCCTGCTAAATTTAATGGTACTGATAAGCTTGTCAAAGCAGATGATGCAACTGATGAAGAATTTGCTAATTTTATCGCAAACCTTTCCAAAGCATCTGTTAATGGTACAGAATACAGTATTTCCGGAAGAAAAAGTGTTAAAATGATTCTTGAAGATGGTACAATTGATTTCACAGTAGCTTCAGGCGGAAATAATGTATTTGATGGAAGTGGTAATTATACAATGTCCATTACTGCCTCAGGTTATAATAACCCTCTTGAATTTACTATAACATCAGATACAAATTCTTCAGATGATAATAATAATTCATCTGATACAACAACTGCAACTACTACAACTGCCAAAACAACTACTGCTAAGACAACAACTAATGCTGCTAATTCTACCGAAAGCCCTAAGACAGGTGTAGCAGGTGTAGCAGTTCCGACAGCTCTTCTTGCTGTTGCTAGTGTAACATTTGTTGTGTCAAGAAAGAAAAAACAGTCTTAAGAAAGGCGGATAGTAATGCTTTTTCTCGTTGCTCTTGCAGTGGCAATTGCATTTTCAATCTTATGCAAAAAGCCACTGAAACAGCACCCTTGGATTTTTTATGTGGTAGCCGTAGTGATTACGGCTATCGTATCTATTGCTGATTTTAGAAATGTACCTACTTTCGTAAATACATATATTATTGGTCTTTTTAGTCGTGGTGCATTAAGTACTGCTCTTTGGGCATTGATTATGTGGGCTGGTGCGTTTCCTAATGGTTCTAAGCCTATTAAAGCACTTATGCCTATTCGTGGTGAACTTTCTATTTTTGCGGCAATTTTGACATTAGGTCATAATATAGGATATGGTAAAACTTATTTTGTCAGATTATTTACTGATGCTGACCATATGTCTCAACAACAATTGATTGCAAGTATTCTTACAATCATAATGCTTGTAATTATGATTCCATTAACTGTTATGTCATTTCCAAAGGTTCGTAAAAAAATGAATGCTAAGCTTTGGAAAAAGATTCAAAGAACTGCATATTTATTTTATGCATTGATTTATATACATATAATGGTACTGTTTATGCCTATGGCAAAAACGGGCAGAGATGGATATTTCCTGAGTGTTATTGTTTATAGTGCTGTATTTATCGGTTATGCAGTATGCCGTATTCGTAAATCAATATTACGCAAAAAGCCTGAAAGTACTACTAAACTTAATGTTATATGTATTTTTGCATTTATAATTTTATTTGCAATTCCATGTGTGTATGCCGGAACTGGTTCAAGTAATAACAGTTCATCACATAATGCCGTGAGTACTACAAATATTACAACAACTTATACAACAACGGTTGTTACTGAAACAAGTAGTGAAGTTTCACAGACAACAGTAGTTTCAGTAACAGGTACATCAGTTCAGACTACTGTAACTGAAACAGGTACTGGTACAGGTACAGAAACCACAGATGTTCTTTCTGAAGAAGAAACAGAACCTACAGAAACTGAAGAGTCAGAAGAAGATGTTTCTCAAGATGAAGAATCTCCAGAAGAAGATTATCAAGAACCTGAACAGGAAGAACAACCTGAACCCGAGCCAGACCCAGAGCCTGAAACAGAACCCGAGCCAGTTTACATTTATAACAATGGTACATATACTGCATCAGCTTATGGCTATGATGGTGATGTTCAGGTAAGTGTTACAATTGAAAATGATGTGATTGTAAGTATTACCGGTTCAACAAATGAAAGCGACTCATGGTATTATGATTCGGCAGCACCATATGTTATTTCTCAAATTCTTGCAAGTCAGAATACACAAGTAGATGCGTATTCTGGAGCTACTTATAGTTCAGATGCCATTATGACAGCAGTTGCTGATGCTCTTAATATGGCAAGAAAGTAATTATATGAAAAAACATCTTATATTTGTTTCCTTTCTTCTTTTTCTTTTCTGCGGATGCACATCGTCCGCAGATTCTGTTTCTGAAGAACAAAAGGAATATGTTCGTGATATTTTCGCAATGGATACATACATGTATCTTAAGGCATATGGTGAATGTGCTGATAATGCTCTTGGTATGGCTTCGGAAAAAATTTTGTTATTGGAAAATGAATTTTCTGTAACGTCTGAACAAAGTGATACTTGGGCTATAAATCATTCAAATGGTGTTTCGGTAAATGTTTCTCAGGATACAATGACTTTATTGCAAACTGCTGTTGACATTGGTGAAAAAACAAATGGTGCATTGGATATTACTTTGTATCCTGTCATTTCATTGTGGGGATTCACTACTGATACACAGCAGGTTCCTGAACCTGAAACTCTTGAAAAAATGCTTTCGTTAGCAGATTATACAAAAATATCTATTTCTGAAGATTCTGTTCAGCTTCCTGATGGAATGCAGTTGGATTTCGGAGCATTGGCTAAGGGATATACCAGCGATTGTATTATTGATATTCTTAATGAAAACGGCGTTGAATCAGCGTTAGTCAATCTTGGCGGAAATGTTCAGGCTCTTGGAACGAAACCTGATGGCACATCATGGAAAGTAGGTATACAAAACCCCTTTTCAGAATCTGAACAAATTTGTATCCTTGATATAGCAGATTATGCGGTTATAACTTCTGGAAATTATGAACGTTATTTCACACAAGACGGCATAAATTACTGGCATATTATCGATTCAGCTGATGGATATCCGGCAGATAATGGACTTGTATCTGTTACTGTTATTGGAAAAAGTGGTTTGCTTTGTGATTCGTTGTCTACTGCTCTGTTTGTTCTCGGAACGGATAAAGCTATTGATTACTGGAAACAGCAAGGTGATTTTGATATGATACTTGTTACTGATGATGCTACTGTATATTATACAGAAAATTTATCAGATATTATCACGTTTACAGAAACTCTGAATACTAAGGTAATTATAAATGACTAAGAAAGTAAAAATAATATTAATTTCAATTGTTGTTGTATTTTTGTTTGCAGTCATAGGGACATATTTAGTATTACGTCCTTCTGAAAGCCGTATAGTTCAGATTGTACAGGACGGAACTGTTTTGTATACAATCAATCTTGATGAAACAGAAGATAAGGAAATTACAATCTATTCACCCGATGGAAATAAAAATACTATACATATAGAAAATGGAGATATATGTATCTCTTATGCAGAATGTCCTGACCAGACTTGTGTTAAATCCGGCAAGCTTTATTCTGAAAGTCTCCCTATTGTATGTTTGCCCAACAAATTAATTGTCAGATTTGCATGACAGGAGGGTTTTATGAATATTAAAAAAATGACACAGTTATCACTTCTTACTGCAACTGCACTTATAATATTTATAATTGAACTGCGTATACCAAATATTTTGCCGATTTATGGAGTTAAACTTGGTCTTGCCAATATTGTGACGGTTTTTGCTGTATACCGGTTTGAAGCTAAAGAAACAGTTATGCTTGTAGTTGCAAGAATTGTACTTGGTTCAGTGTTCAGTGGCAATGTTTCATCATTACTTTATAGTGCTGCCGGAGCAATATTTTGTCTTTGCGGAATGTTATTGGTACGAAAAGTTATACCGAAAAATTATATTTGGATTTCAAGTATAATTGGAGCTGTATTACATAATACAGGACAGATTGTTGTGGCAGTGTTGCTTATAGGCAATTCGGTTATTGCTTATTATCCTGTACTAATTGTTACCGGAAGTATTGCCGGCTGTTTTACAGGATTATGTGCCCAGTTAATCATAAAACGCAGTGAAAAAAATACCCCCATATAATTCAACGTTTATATTACTGAAAACGTGAATTATATGGGGATTAATTATTTACTGTAATCCTTAAAACTTATATTTAAATCAACTGCTGTGGATATTCCCGATACATAACCTGTGTCTGTATATTGCCATATTTTGAAATCATAGTAATAAGTTGGTTCATCATTGTATTCTGCGAGCCATATGTCATATTCCTGAACACGTGGCAAGTCGACTTTAAATAACAGTGTACTTTTATTCTGATAAATCATAGGTGTATAGCCAGCTTCTTTTATTCGTTCGCAGAAAGCAATACAACAGTCTGCAAGAGATTCTACTGTTATATAGTCTGTACGTGCATAATCTTCGTCTATAACTTCCCAGTCGAACACAACAGGATAAGTTATATTAAAAGGTTCAATAGCTTCAATAACAGCATCAGCTTCTTCAATAGCCTCTTCAACTGTCAAGGCTTGTGAAAAGAAATAAACGCCAGTTTTTATACCTGCACGGTCTGCTGAATAAAGATTTTCTTTAAAACGTTCATCAAAAATTATCTGACCGTCATCATAAGTACGGCAACCTATTCGTATAAAAGCAAATTCAATGCCATAGTTTTTTACTTGTTGCCAATCTATGTAACCTTGAAATTCTGACACATCTATACCTGCTATTGAAGTACTCATATCTTCTTTGTCCGTATAAAAGGAATAGCTGTTTTTGGCTGGCTGAACCATATCTGAATTTGTATCAGTATTTTTAGAGTCTATGTTTATTTCATCAACAGGATTTTCGTTTTGGAAAACTATTTCTTCAATTTCATTTTCTATGTTTGATTGGACAAGCTGTTCGTTTTTTATTGTTGGAACAGTGGTTTCAGATTTTACATTCAACATGGAAAAACGTACAAGTGGTACGGCAAGTAAAATAATCAGAATTGCTTCAATAAATACAATAGCTTTAAACTTTTTATTTTTAACTTTTCTTGACATTTTATCCTCCTATAT
>CAZTUV010000055.1:0-11590 GCA_964616595.1 uncultured Alistipes sp. | reverse complement strand
ATACAACGACTATCTATATTTCATCTAATTTTATTATATTGTATATTTGCCTGTTTGTCAAGGTATTTTTTAGATAGAAAACAGTAAAAAGGACAGGTTATTTTTCAGAGCAAAGTTCTACTTTTTCACCATTTAAAATTTTATTAGTAGTACGTACAGCACACATTTTGCCACACATTGAACAGGTATGTCTGTCTTTTGGTGGAGTACTTTCAAAATATTCACGTGCCTTATCCTCATCAATAGCGATTTCAAACATTTTTTCCCAGTCAACCATATGACGTGCTTCAGCCATAGCATTATCCGAATCAGTTGCATGAGGAATACCTTTTGCAATATCGGCGGCGTGTCCGGCAATACGACTTGCAATAATTCCTTCTTTAACGTCATTTTCATCAGGAAGTCGGAGATGTTCGGCGGGAGTTACATAACAAAGGAAATCCGCACCATTCATTGCTGCAATAGCACCACCGATTGCTGAAGTTATATGGTCATATCCTGGTGCTATATCTGTTACCAAAGGCCCTAAAACATAAAACGGTGCATTATGGCATATTCTTTTCTGAATTTTCATATTTGCAGGAATTTCATTCATAGCCATATGTCCTGGTCCTTCCACCATAACTTGAACGTCTTTTGCCCAAGCACGTTCAGTCAATGCACCGAGTTCAATAAGTTCAGCGATTTGTCCGGCGTCGGTTGAATCGTCTATACAACCTGGTCTAAGAGCATCTCCAAGACTTATAGTACAGTCATACTCACGTAAGATATCAAGAACATCATCATAATATTCATAAAAAGGATTTTCATTACCAGTCATCATTATCCATGCAAAAAGAAGCGAACCTCCTCTTGAAACAATATTCATTTTTCGTTTATCACGACGAAACGCTTCAATAGTACGTTTATTTATTCCTGCATGAATGGTCATAAAATCAACACCTTCTTCAGCATGAGCCTTGACAACTTTAAGAAAATCATCAGCAGTGATTTCAAGCAAATCCTTTTCAAGATATCCAATAGCATCATACATGGGAACAGTGCCTATCATTGCAGGAGATTTTTCTATAAGTTTTTTACGGAAAGTATTAGTTTTACCGTAGTTACTTAAATCCATAATTGCATCAGCACCGTATTTAAGAGCAATTTCTACTTTTTTCATTTCGTTGTCATAATTGTTGCAATCGCCGGAAATTCCAAGATTAACATTTATTTTTGTACGCATATTTGTTCCTATGCCATGTGGTGAAATTGCTTTGTGATTCACATTACATGGTATACAAACTTCACCTTTAGCAATAAGGTTACATAATGTTTCTGGAGAAATATATTCATTTTTGGCAACTGTCATCATTTCTGGTGTAATTATACCTTTTTTAGCGGCGTCCATTTGTGTTTTATAGTTTCTCATATCATAAATCCTTTCATATAATTCAAAGGGCCATTTCCATGACCTAAATCAAGCATTGCCTCAAGACAAGAAGTTATATATTTTTTTGCAAGAAAAATACTATTTTCAAGACTGTATCCTTTAGCAAGGTTAGATGCTATTGCACTTGATAATGTACACCCTGTACCATGAGTATTCGGATTGTTTATACGTTCACCCTTGAACCATTTTCCGGTACCATTATACAGGAAGTCATCAGCCGTATTTATGTTATGCCCTCCCTTACACAAAACAGTACACTTGAATTTTTCTGATATATATTCAGATACTTTTTCCATATCGTCAGAATTGTTTATCTTCATTCCTGAAATCAGTTCCGTTTCTGGAATATTCGGTGTAATTAACATTGAAATCGGGAAAAGCTTTTCTTTTATTACATCATAAGTTTCAGAATCACTTAAATTTGCACCACTTGTAGCAACAGATACAGGGTCTGTAACTATGTTTTCAGCCTTATAAAAAACAAGTCTTTCAGCGATTATTTCAGCAAGTTCCGGAGAAGGTATCATGCCGATTTTTACAGTATCCGGACGAATATCTTCAAAAACTGCATCTATTTGTTGTTTTAGAAAATCTGAAGTTACTGGATATATTGAACGTACTCCCATGGTATTTTGAGCGGTCAGGGCAGTTATAACACTCATAGCATAAACACCATGAACTGTAATAGTTTTGATATCAGCCTGAATACCTGCTCCGCCTGAACTATCACTTCCAGCAATTGTAAGAACTTTTTTCAATTTTGTGTTTCCTTTCCCAATTCGTATATAAAACGTTCTGCCGATTCTTTTATATTACCCTGCGAAAATAACGCTGATACAACTGCAATTCCGGATTGCCCGCAATCTCTTATCAAATGAATGTTATTAAGATTTATTCCACCAATTGCAACCACTGGTATTTTTACGATATGAGATATTTGAGACAAAATTTCTGGTGTAATACGTATAGCATCAGTTTTTGTCGGCGAAGGGAAAACAGCCCCTACTCCCAAATAATCCGCACCGTCATTCTGAGCCTTTAATGCTTGTTCGATTGTTTTGGCAGTTGCTCCAATTATAAAGTCATCTCCTGTATTTTTTCGTATCTCGGAAACCGCTGTATCTTCAGTGCCAACATGAACACCATCTGCTCCGCTTTCTAAAGCAACTCTGTAATTGTCATTAATTATCAGCGGAACACCATATTTATGACATATTCCACTTATTTCACAAGCTTTTGAAACATACTCATCATAACTTATGTTTTTTTCCCTTAACTGCACACACGTTACCCCTCCCTGAATAGCTAACTCAACATTTTCTGCAAGAGTTTTATTGTTCATATGAGTTCTGTCTGTAACTGCATAAAGTCTAAGCATATTTTTAATATTCAAAAATATCACCTCTCATTAGTCCGCTCATTATGCAACAGCCTGCTGCACCTGCTTTTTCAATCAACGGAATATTATTTTTATTTATGCCACCTATCGCATAAACTGGTATATCAACATTTTCGCAGATTTTGGAAAGAAAATCTAATCCATGGGGAGCAAGACCCTTTTTGCAATCTGTTTCAAAAATATGCCCTGCAACAATGTAATCCGCTCCAAGAGTCTGAGCCTCAATTGCCTCTGAAAGACTATGACATGATACTCCGGTAACAATTTTTTTATATTCAAGATTACGAAACATATCCATAGTCATATGTAATCCATCAGCATTAAGTTCAACAGCAACATCAATATGACTATGAATAATGCATTTTTTATTGTATTTATGACAGATAGCAATAACGTTTTCTGCAAGGTGTTTATACTCATTTACAGGTAAATCTTTTTCCCTTAGTATTATTGTACCAATTTTAGTTTCGCAGATTTTTTCTATTCGTAATAAGGAACTTTCATCACAAAGGTTTCTGTTTGTAACGCATATAATTTCACACATATATATAATCATTCAGAACAGGTTGCAAACCTTCTTCAGATATATCATCGTACATCTGCTGAAAACTCCTTCCGTCATTTATTTCAAACTGTTCGTCGCCTGATATTGAATTGTTATTATTGCCTGTATATTTGCTTTCATGGTCACCTATACCTGTTGATACTCCGGCTGAAATCTTAGTAGCACATATTTTTACTATGCCATTCCGGAAACTTTCACTTTCTCTTGACGAAACAGTTATACCACAAAACGGTAAAAAAATCCTGTATGCACAAAGTATCTGACATAGTTGCTTTTCATGAACGTCGAGAGGATTTATTTTGGAATTATTTACAATAGGTCGCAATCTTGGACAAGATAATGATATTTCAGCATGAGGGTATTTTCTTTGCAGATAATAAACGTGTAATGCACTTGCAAGGGCATCTCTTCTGAAATCCGAAAGCCCAAGTAATGCCGAACAAGCTATTCCACGCATACCACCCATCAAAGCACGTTCCTGAGCCTCCATTCTGTATGGAAAGACTCTTTTGTTTCCTAAAAGATGAAGTTCTTCATAACGTTTACTATTGTAAGTTTCCTGAAATACTGTAACATAATCCGCACCACATTCGTGGAGATATTTATAATCCTTAGTATTTACAGGATATATTTCAAGCCCCACCATTCTGAAATACTTCCTTGCAAGCTTACAAGCTTCCCCAATATATTCAATACTGCTTTTAGTCTGACTTTCACCTGTAAGAATAAGAATTTCTTCCATACCACTATCTGAAATAATTTTCATTTCATGTTCAATCTGTTGCATATTCAATTTCATGCGTTTTATGTCATTATAGCAATTGAAACCACAATATACACAATAATTATCACAATAATTTGCAATATATAACGGCGTAAAAAGATATACAGTATTTCCAAAATGTTTTCTTGTTTCGAGACATGCTTTTTCCGCAATTTGTTCAAGAAAAGGCTCTGCTGATGGTGAAAGCAATGCTTTAAAGTCCTCAATTGTACAGCGTTCGTGTTCAAGGGCTGATTTTACGTCCTTGGCTGTATACGAATTATAATCATAACTTTCCATAGCAGAAAGAATTTTATTATATATATCAGAACTAATCTGTTCCATTCCGTTCATATATTTCATATGGTCGGAACGGACAGATGAATTATTTTCAAGTTCATGTTTTCTTTTCAATGCACTTTCGGAAAGATTATCAGAATCAATAAAATAATTATTTTCCATTAAAATTAAACTCCTTCAATCATGCAAAAATCCTATAAGTGAATCCGACGCTGATGCTCCTCTTGTAAGAACACGTCCCATACCAGAAAGATATGCTTTTCTTCCCGAATCGACCGCCTGCTTAAAAGCTTCAGCCATTAACGGCAAATCACCGGCGGTTGCAAGAGCAGTATTGCACATTACAGCAGATGCACCCATTTCCATAGCCTCACAAGCTTGTGAAGGTCTGCCTATTCCTGCATCGACTATAATTGGCAAATCTATTTCATCAATAAGAATTTGTATAAAATCCTTTGTAGACAATCCTTTATTTGAACCTATCGGAGATGCTAAAGGCATTACAGCAGATGCACCAGCATTTACAAGGTCACGTGCAGTATATAAATCCGGATACATATATGGCATTACTACAAAACCTTCTTTGGCAAGTATTTCAGTAGCCTTGATAGTTTCCAAGTTGTCAGGAAGTAAATATTTACTATCACGCATTATTTCGATTTTAACAAATTCTCCACAACCGAGTTCTCTGGCAAGTCTCGCAATCCTCACAGCCTCATCAGCATTTCTTGCACCGGAAGTATTCGGAAGAAGTGTAACATTTTTGGGTATATAATCAAGTATATTTTCATGTTCTTTGGAATTGGCACGACGTACAGCAAGTGTAATTATTTCTGCACCAGCATATTTTACAGCTGATTCGATAAGATTAAGAGAATATTTTCCCGAACCAAGTATAAACCTTGAATTGAATTCATATCCGCCAATTATAAGTTTGTCATTAATATTCATAGAAATCTCCTTTTTAAACATCTAAGTTCCCTGAAATGATGCGTAATATCATATGAGCCTGATGACTTGCACACACCATTACTCTTGATGAAAACATTCCTGTTTCATCTGCAATATCACTTTTCCCGTCGCCACACAGATAAAAATTTTTCATTATACGTCTTGTACTTATTGTATTGGCAGAACCAAGACCTGCCATTCCGGAAGCACTTACAATATACTTTTCCGGAAAATTTTCAAGAACAGAATTAACCAATATTGATTTTGATTCCGGATTGTCGAATGCCTCACAAATAATATCATCATTTTTCAGAATTTCCGGAATATTATTCTCATCAATCCTGATATTTTCAGAAATAATTTTGCAATAAGGTGCAATATGATAAATATTTTCAGTCATTGCAACAGTTTTGAACATTCCGATTTGTTCTATAAAATATTGTTGCCTGTTAAGATTTGAGATATCAACCTTATCAAAGTCTATTACGTGAAGTTGCCCTATACCGGCACGTGCAAGCATTATGGCAATATTTGAACCAAGTCCACCAAGTCCACATATAGCAACCTTAACAGATGACAATTTCTTTTGTAAATCTTTCCCATGATTTTTGGCAAGTGCATTAAAAAATTCATTTTCATATGGTATTATAATAATCAGCCTCCCCCTACAAAACTTACTATTTCAATTTTATCATTGTCTGAAATTATTACATTTGCATATTTTGATTTTGGAACTATTTTATAATTAAGTTCAATTGCAACATATTTTTCATTATATCCAAGAACATCAAGAAGTTGAGAAAGTGTTCCGGAAAATTGTAATTTTTCGCCATTTACTGTTATCATATTTTTCTCCTTAAAAATAAAAGGGAAACTGCGGATAGTTGCAGTTTCCCTATAAATCAGAGGTCTTCCTACACCGGTATTATCCGTATCAGGTTCAAAGGGTCGGAATGCACAATTCCCTCTCAGCGTTTAATGAACGCTCCCCCGACTATATTAAATTTTATTCAAATTGGCTTTCATGTCGTGTGAAGAAGTCAGTACGAGGTGGTAAAAATTTAAGCTTATGATTTTCACCTGTAAAGTAAGTTAATGGTTCGAGAATTGTATCCCATGACCAGATACGTTCATCGACTTCCAGATATTCACGAAGTTTTTCTGTACCGAAAGGTGCTAACGGGTGCAACAACACACCTGCAATTCTAATCATATAGAAAAGATTAGCCAATGCTTGTGAAAGTTTTTCCTTGTCGCCGGAATCCACTGTAATATTCTTTGACATGTATTTACTGCCATTTCTTATATAGCTGTCAAGAACATATGTACACTGATGAAATGCAAATTTTGACATATGACGTTCAAATTCAAGTACAGCTTTTTCGGCTTCCTGTACAAACTTTTCTTCCGGAGCAACTGAAGGCATTATACCCTCAAATTCTTTTTGAGTTGTATAGAAAGCTGTACGAATCATTCTGTTGAACACGTTTGAAAGCAACAGACCATCTTTTACAACAGGGTCACTGTCCTCAGGCTTTGCAAGAGGATTGTATGGCTTTGGCATGAAACTTACTGAACGTTGTCCAAGACCGAGTCCAAGCCAGTGCATACGGAGCTGTTCCGGAGTATAATGATTCAATAAATCATCAGCCATAGGAGGCTTTACATCACCGGAACTTGATGCTTTCTTATCAAGGAACAGTATATGGTGATTTGCAACGATAACAGGCATCTGAAGTTCGCCCTCTGCCGGACTGGAAACTTTTTCTGGATTTTCCTGTTGAGCAATCCACATAGCCGGTTCAGCGATTCCATAGAAGTAAATATTATCCTGTCCGATAAACTGATATACTTTAGAATCTTTACTGCACCAGTAATCTTTCCATTCCTCACGTGACCTGCCTGATTTTTCAAGATAGGTCTGTGTGAACGATATAGGTGCCCAAAGAGATTCAGGCCATACCCATACAGTAAGACCGTCCGCACCGTCCATTACAGGTGCAGGAACTCCCCATTCAATATTTCCTGTCAATCTGAATGGTACGAGAGTTTTTCCGGTACGATAACGTATACCGTTTTCTGTAAGAATTTTACAAGCCTCATCACAATCGGATAACTTTTTAAACTCTATTGTGAATGATGGTTTTTTCTTTTCTTCAATGTAAGTATGTTCAGGCATACTATCCTTGAGTTGATTATATTTTTCTTCAAATTCACGCTTTACATAAATTACTGGTGGTTTAAGAAATTCAGAAATAGTTTTCCATACAACAGGTCGGATTGATTTATCTTTTTTCATATCTTCTACCCATTCCTGTAAAAGTTTTTCATAATCTCTCAATTTGAAATACCAGTTTGTAACAGGTTTCATAGTAGGTTTTTCGCCGGTAAGGGTACTTATAGGATTTATAAGATTTTCCGGCATATACTGATGACCCAAATCACATTCATCAGCATAACCTTTTTCAGAAGTACAGCCTTCAACCGGACATTTGCCAATAACCTGTCTGCCGTTGAGGAACATTCCTGCCTTTTCATCAAAAAATTGCATGGTAGTTATTTTATCAAGCTGACCTTTTTTGTATAACGAACTTATAAACCAGTCTGTAACTTCAGCATGAATTTCTTTAGAACGTCCAAGCCCAGATGCACCGAAAAAATCAGGAGATATTCCATAAGCATTCAAAGTATTCTTTTGTTTGTCATGATTATTCTGGACAAAATCTTCAAGACTGCCATCAAATTCACCTTTATTAACTTTAACTCTCCAGCCTTCGGCAATAGGAGAACCATAACAATCCGTACCGCCTACAAAGATAACATTTTCTTTTCCTATACGGTCACGCAAAAATCTTGCATAAGTATCAGCAAAAACAAACATTCCGCCAACATGACCGAAATGAAGTTCTTTATTTCCATATGGCATACCACCTGTAACGACTGCACGTTTTGGAAATTCAGGTCTTGGTATTACAAAATCCTTTTTCTTTTCTGACATGAATTCTTACCTCTTTATATCCATTTTTCGAGTCTTTTTCTGACTATTTCTTCACCAAGGACATGAGAAACTTCCCATATATCAGGAGCATTTGCACGTCCTGTAAGAGCTATTCTCAACATATTTGTGATATTTATAATACTTCCTTTATATTGGTCAGGATTCTTCTTAAAATCCTTTGGTTTTACTGCAAATCCAAGTTCCTGAGTAATTTCCTTTACCTTTGCAAACCATTCGGAAGATTCATCTGAATGATTGTAGGATTCAAGATATTCAGCAAAGAAAACCTTTCTTGTTTCGTCGTCACATTCAACTGACATTTCGTCATCAAACTTGAAAGTTTCGTCATACCAGAAACTCATGAAATCACAAGCTTGTTTCCATGTTTCGAGGTCTTTACGAGGTTTGTTTCCACCTTTTCCCACATTGAGAGCTGAAACAGTTCTTTCAGGATATGTTTTAATAAGTTCTGCGAATTCCTGATTATACTTTTCGCACCATTCAAGCCATTTGCTATAAACCTGTTCAGCCGACATATGACAAATAACATTTTTAGAAATATCACGTAGTTTATCAAGGTCAACCAACGCACCGGATATTGACATTTTTTCAAGAGTATATGGAAACTCCTTATAATCTGCATCAGGATTAGCAATTCTCCATTCCTCAAAATTAGAATTGAGCAGGGTAAGAAGAAATTCCCATACAGCGTCCTGAGATATACCCTCTTGCTGATAATATGATAAAGCAAGTTCAGGGTCTTTTCTTTTTGAAAGTTTACGTTTACTTTCGCCGTCCATTTTCATAAGTGTTGCAGTATGACAGTAAACAGGCTGTTTCCAGCCAAGTGTATTAAAAAGTTCAACATGCATTGGAAGTGATGAAAGCCATTCTTCACCTCTGATAACGTGAGTGGAATGCATAAAATGGTCATCTATAACATGGGCAAAATGATATGTTGGAATACCATCACTTTTTAAAAGTACAAAATCCATATTATTTCTTGGCATTTCGAGTTTTCCTCTTACAGCGTCCTCAACAGTTATATATTCATCTGTCTGCACGCCTCTGTAACGAAGTACCCATGATTTATTTTGTGAAATATTTTCTTCAATTTGTTCAATTGTAAGATTTCTGCTTTTTTCAGCATATTTGCCGTATATTCCGGGGTTTTCCTTGTTATTGGTCTGCTGTTCACGGATAACATTCAGTTCATCTTCGGTTAGGAAACAAGGATAAGCCTTTCCCTGTTTAACAAGTTCCTTTGCAAAGACCTGATAAATATTTTTTCTTTGTCTCTGGCGATATGGAGCATAATTACCATTATCACCGTCGGAAGTTGCTCCCTCATCGAAATTCACTCCAAAATATCCCATAGCATTTATAAGGGTTTCAACAGCACCTTCAACTTCACGTTTCTGGTCGGTATCCTCAATACGCAAATAGAAAACGCCTTCTGATTGATGAGCAAGTCTTTCAGCGATAATTGCATTATAAAGGTTACCAAGATGAACAAATCCCGTCGGACTCGGGCCGATACGTGTAACGCAAGCACCTGACGGTAAATTTCTTTCAGGGAAACGTTTTATAATATCTTCCGGAGAATCGTTTATATCCGGAAAAAGAATCTCTGCAAGCTGGTTATAATTCATTAATAATCAATCCTTTTAAAAGTTTTTATATATGACACTCTCCTACTCAAAAGGTAGGGAGTTTCTGATTTAACAGATGTTTCCCACTCAATACACCTGATGATGTAAGTATCAATGGGCTAACCCCGTATGCCCTACGGTTATTGATAGATTTGTCTGTTGTCATTCACTGACATCACACTAACTGAATACAGCAACCGACTGATATACAATGATGTCATGGAGAGGATAATCTATCGAAATCCCTTATCATAGCAGTATAACTAACCGCTAATCCATTCTTCTTTCATAATTTTCCATAACAACTGCTTAGTTTTTATTCTTTATATTGGTTATATTATAATTTATTATTTTTATTTTGTCAATAGTGGAAACGCAATTGCTCACATGTTCACTCTACTTAGAAACGTGGATTTCTTGCTGAAATTAGTTAAATTATAACATATCATTAATTATTTGTCAATAAGTGCATTTCCTAAAAAGACAATAAACAAAACCGAAACTTTTATAAAGTTCCGGTTTATTTATTTTAACTATTTTCGCCTGTTTGTGTACTATTTTTAGATACTTCAGAGAATTCACCGTCTGGAGTACAGTCAATGATTTCAAAAGCATTGCTGTCATAATAATACCAGATACAGAAAGCTGCAAGACCCGGATTTTCTTTCATATTAATAGAGAACTCAATAGTATCGCCTTGTTTTGCGGATACATTGTCACCATACACTGCGAATCCATTCATTGAAGAAGCATCAGCAGCAGCAACTGAACCATCTCCAACTGTAATAGAACCATTTACAATAGTATCAGGATTTATAGTTACACCTTCAATTGAAGAAAGGTCTGGATTAATTGAGATATTATAAACACCATCAGGAGCAGTATCCTTTACTTTAAATGTAACTTTTATAACAGAGCCATCAAACACAAAATCTTCATTTTTAGATATATCAATCCACATAGCATACATGCCCTTGGTATTGGAAATGTATTCTGTTGTAGCATCAGCCGTTGTAGGTTCAGGAGTAGCATTAGTAATTGTTTTTACTTCTGTAACGACCTGACCATCGGCTTCAGTAGCAACTTCGCCGTTAGCTTCTGTAACAGTAACGATTTCTGTAACAGGTTCACCGGCAACGTATCCAGTAGCAGTTTCTTCAGAATCAGCATCTGAGTCATCATCTGAAGTTGTAGTATCCACACGGTCTGCTTTAACGGGGTCATCTTCATTTATATCAACGCCGTCAATAGTTATATTATCTGATTCAGAACCCCACTGGAAAGGCATAGCAGTCATAGGTTCTTCAGAAACTTCACTGTTGCTTGACTGACTATTTGAGCTTTTGGAACTTTCAGAGTTCTCATTCTCTGAACAGCCTGTAAATGCTGAAAATGCTACACAAGTTAATGAAACAAGTGCAATAAGTCTTTTTTTAAAATTCTTCATAATATATTCCCTTTCATAAAACGCTTAATTAACAGAAAAATCACTCTGTATCCATTAATTAATATTATACACAAATATAAACC
>CAZTUV010000054.1:0-11631 GCA_964616595.1 uncultured Alistipes sp. | reverse complement strand
TTCCTGTATCGTGCAAACTGGTTCAGGGGGAATACTTTTTGAAAAAATGTATAATAGCAATGCCCTCTTACACCTATGTTATTAAAGGTGAAAAACTCCTGAAATCAAGAGGGTATCAATGCGAAATAAGACGTAATGAAATAACTTCAAAAGATGGTTGTGGTTATTCATTGTATGTACTGAACAATTGCAATCAGGCTACTGAAATCCTTAATAAATATTCCGTTCCGTATACTGCTGAAGAATACGGAGGTGTATAATGATTATAAATTTTGATAACGCTGCAACAACGTTTCCAAAGCCAAAAAATGTACGAAAAATGGCAGTTAATGCAATAGAAAATTTTGGCGGAAATGCTGGACGTGGCGGTCATGCATTGGCCATGAAAACTTCTGAAGCAATATATTCCGCACGTGAAACAATAGCAGATTTCTTTGATGCACAGACAGAAAATGTCGTCTTTACAATGAACTGCACACAAGCTTTAAACATGGCAATACAAGGCGTTATGTCTGATGGCGGTCATCTCATTATAAGTGGTATGGAACATAATTCCACGGCAAGACCAGCCACTGAAATGGCAAGAAATAAAAAAATTACACTCTCAGTTGCTCAAGTGTATCCTGATGACAGACGTACAATAGAAAGTTTCCGTTCATTGATTCATGACGATACTAAAGCTATTGTATGTACAATTGCGAGCAATGTTACCGGTCAGATACTTCCGTATCATGAAATAGCAAATATATGTCGTGAAAAAAATATTTGTTTCATAGCTGACGGTGCTCAGGCTTGCGGGATAATTGATATAAAACTAAGCGATGGTATAAATATTCTATGTACAGCTGGTCATAAAGGTTTATATGGAATTACAGGTACAGGACTTCTTATATCTGATGGAAAATATAAAATTAAACCAATCATTCAAGGTGGTACAGGAAGTTCATCATCAAGCCTTTACCAGCCAACTTTTCTTCCGGATAGCCTTGAAAGTGGTACTCTGAATATTACCGGTGCTATGACAATAAAAGCAGGAATTGAATTTATTAAATCAGTCGGTATTAAAAAAATTTTTGAACATGAGGACAGAATCTGCAAAATCTTTATAAATTCACTTAGAGAAAATAAAGATATAATAATATACAGAAATCCTGAATCTTCATATGTACCAATAGTTTCATTCAATGTAAATGGCATTATGCCTGAAAAAATTGCATCGATTCTTGCCAGACATGGATACTGTCTAAGAGCAGGATATCATTGTTCAGCACTTGCTCATACCCAATTAGGTACTGAAAATGGTACAGTTCGCTTTGCACCCTCAATATTCAGCAAAGAAAATGACGCTCTGCAACTTGCTAAACTTGTGAAAAATGTGACCGTTTCAGAAAAATCAAAAAAAACTATTGAAATTATCTGAATTTGTGGTACAATAATAATGTAGGTATGCACATACAGAAAAGTTTAACAGAGGGCTTAGTCCCTCTTTACATAATACAGGAGGTGAACAGATGAGTTTTCATGATATAAAAGATGCATTTTTCAGTATTTTAAGCACGCTGGAATTTATTGATATAATTGATGTTGCTATTCTTGCCTACATAATTTACGTTGCATTGAAACTTATCCGTGAAACCCGTGCCGGTCAGCTTGTAAAAGGTATTCTGTTACTTCTGGCAGGATACTTTATAAGCAAGTTCTTTAAATTGAAAATTATAGAATATCTGCTTAAATCAGCACTTAATGTGGGACTTATAGCAATGATTATACTTTTTCAGCCGGAATTACGCAGGGCATTAGAAAAATTCGGACGCACAAAATTTGATATATTAAGTTTTGGATTTGGACAAGGTTCAGATACTCTTGTAAAAAAATGGGAAAACGCTATTGATGCTATCTGCGATTCATGCGTTGAACTTTCTGCTACCTGCACCGGAGCTTTGATTGTTATTGAACGTCAGGTACGTCTGGGAGAACAAATTGAAACCGGTACTATTATGAACGCTACACCAAGCAAAGAAGTTTTTGGAAATATATTTTATCCCAAAACTCCGCTTCATGACGGTGCGGTTATTATGCGTGACGGAATTATATTAGCTGCCGCATGTTTCCTGCCAAAACCTCAGAATGATGCTTTAATTAATAAAAAACTGGGTTCACGCCACCGTGCAGCAATAGGAATGAGCGAAAATTCAGATGCCGTTATAATAGTTGTCTCCGAAGAAACAGGGCAAATTTCAGTTGCTATGAACGGAGTCCTCACACGTGACTATACTCACGAAAAATTAAAAAGACTCCTTTATAAGGAAATAACAGCTGAAAAACAAAACCATAAGGACTCTGATGATGCCAAAGGAGGCAATTATAAAAATGAAAATTCCTGATACTATACGTGATATATTCCGCAAAAAAAGTCAGACAAATTTTTCACTTGCAATGTATTCCGTAATTATTGCTATTTTTATATGGTTTGTAGTTTCGCTGACCCTCTATCCTTCTGTGCCAAAAACTATTGAAAAAGTTTCTCTTGATTTGGCAATAGGAACAACAGCTACATCTGACAATACTTTAAATGTTATTTCTTGCGACGTTGAAACCGTTAAAGTAAAAGTAACCGGCAGTCGTACCCAAATTGCCAATATTGACAGCGACACTCTCATAGCATATATCGATACCGATAACGTCTATTCAGCCGGCAAGAAAAATCTACCTGTAAAAATTAAAAGTACTAATGGAATAGAATTTGAAGTCGATTCAATTGAACCATCAACAGCTGAAGTTGTATTTGATAAATATGAATCAGCACAATTTTCTGTTCAGCCCAAAATACCTAATGTTAAATTCAATGACAATAAAACTATAAATTCAAATGAATTTTCATGTGAACCAAATATAGTTACTATTACAGGCCCTTCTTCACAAATAAAAAAAATAAGTAACGTTTATGCGTCATCAAATCGTGAAATGATTCTTGATTCCTCATACGCCATTACAAGTGATGAAATTCAGTTATTTGCAGAAGACGGAACAACTATTGACAGTTCAGCTATGACATTTGATACTACAAGTTTTCTTATAAATATTCCGGTTCTTACTGTAAAGGAAGTTGGTGTATCTGTTCAGATTGTAAATGCTCCTACTAACTTTGACCAAAGTTGTCTGAAACTGCAACTTTCCACTGACACAATAAAAATAGCCTCCAAAAACAGTCAGACGGAAATACCAGATACGTTGGAAATAGGTAAAATAATATTAAGTGATATAACTCCTGATTACTCCAAAACTTTTGATTTAAATGCTGTTCTTGATGCACAGGGTTGTATAAATATGTCGGATACAACAAGCATTACTGTAACTGTAGATTCGGAAAATCTTTCAACTAAACAAATCACACTTGACCAAAGCCGTGTTAATATAATAAATGCTCCCAATAATGGATATGATTATAAGATAATTACTCCTAATATCAACATTGAAATAGCTGGTGAATCCGATATAATAGACAAGATAACTTCAAATGATATAGTAGGAGATGTAAATTTACTGAATGCTAATATTACAGAAGACCAGTTTATTTATGACGTAATATTCTCATGTCCTAAATATGATGATGTATGGGTTATTACAAATTATAAGGTTTCAATACAGCGAACGCCAAAGGAAACTACAAATAATACAGAAAATTAACATATATTAATTAAAAAAAGGGGTAAATAACTTTGAAAATTAAAAAATTATCATTATTGTTTTCATTTCTTTTAATTGCAACAACATCATGTGGAAATTCCGAAAAAAACAATGACCAATCATCAGCCGTTACGGAATCTTCAACTAAAACTGATATCAAGACTGAAACCACTTCCGCAGAATCTCCCGTTTCTGAAACATATACCGAAGAAAACTTATCACCATATGGAACAACAGCAGATTTCAGCCAGTATATAACTGTTAATGAAGTTAATCCTCCTTTATGGAAAGTGACTGACCCTCAAACAAATAATGAATTATATTTAATGGGAACTATTCATGTATTGCCAGAAAATTTTACAGAATTCCCTGACTATATCATGGATATATATGAAAACAGTGATGGCATAGCTGTCGAATACGATATTTCGCAGATTCAGGAAGATATACGTGCATTGATAAAATATCAGCAGATGTTCCTTTATGATGACGGCTCAACTATTCAGGAGCATATTTCAGACGAAACATACCAAAAAACTAAATCATATTTTGAATCACTCAACCTGTATACTGAAGAACTTGACCAGTTTTCAGCAGGTTACTGGTATAGCCAAATTTCCAGTATAGCATTGCTCCGCCTTGAAAATCTGAGTGTTACAGGTGTCGACTCAACATTTATTGAAATGGCAAGAAACGATGAAAAAGATATAGTTAATATTGAAACTCTTGATATTCAGGTCAGTGCCGTAGATGCATACAGCGACGAACTTGTTGACTTCCTTATGTCGGAAACTATTGATGAAATAGATAACATTAACGAATATGCCCAAAGCTTCGGCGAAATGTATAATTGCTGGGCAAACGGAAATGTTGATGAAATTCTTGAAGAAGAATATACACAAGCTGACGAATTGCCAGAAGAACTCAAGGACGATTATGAGGATTATATGAATACAATGCTTTATAATCGTAATAAAGGAATGGCTGATAAAGCATCTCAATTTTTAAATGAAGGTAAAAATTATCTGTTTATGGTAGGTTCGCTCCATTATGCCGGAGAAAAAGGCGTTGACGACTTGCTTGCTGAAATGGGCTATACTGTTGAAAAACTTTCATAATAAAACAATTCCCTCAGAAACATCATATCCTAAGGGAATCTTTTATTATCCTAAATATACTACCGCTATAATTGTAATATTATCAGTACTTTTATTTTCAAGTGCCTTTCGCACCATAAGGCTGAGACGCTTATGCAAACTGATTGGCATTTCAAGAATTTCTTCCATTTCCAGAGATGAAACATAGTCCGAAAGCCCATCAGTACATAAAATAATAACATCACCATATTGTAGTCCTTCTTCAATATGCATAATATCGATTTGTGGTAATGTTTCAATATTTCCAAACACCGGAAAAATTATATTGCGTCTTGCATGAGTTTTACGTTGTTCAGGAGTAATAGAGCCTTCTTCATACATAAGCTGGACAAGGGACTGGTCACGTGAAATCTGATTTATATGCCCTCCCCTAAAACGATATAATCTGGAATCTCCGGAATTAAAAAGAGTCATATTGTTGTTTGCATCAAAGAAAACACCACAAAGAGTAGCTTGCATATTGCGAACATCTGGATTATTCATACTATACTCCGCAATAGCGTTATGAACATCAGTAAGTGAACCTTTAATATCCACCGACAAGTCTTTATCACGAACATATTCCAGACACATTCTTGAAGCAAATTCACCGGATTTCTCACCAGAAACCCCATCAGATACAGCAACTACAAATGGAACATCTATTTTCTGTTCGGAAACACCTTTATCAATAACTTCTTTTCCAATCAAAAAAGCATCTTCATTATGAGACATAATACCTTTATCAGTTATTCCGCAACAATAATACATAGTTCAATCACCCTGTATTTTATAAAGTTTCATACCATTACAACAAGTTATATCGAGCAGTTCCTGTACTGAAACTTTTTTTATTTCTGACGCCTTTTCAGCTATATATTCAATCATTGAACTGTCACAACGTTTTCCACGATAAGGAACAGGAGCCATATAAGGACAATCTGTTTCAAGCAAAAGTCTTTCAACTGGAACAGATTCAAGCGAACGCAAAGCCTTTTTTGCATTTTTAAAAGTTATAACACCTGTAAAACCAATATACATTCCAAGTTTTATAATCTCCTGTGCTGTTTCTGCTGAACCACTGAAACAATGTACTACTCCTGACGGTCTGTATTTCTTTAAAATATTAATTGTATCTTCAGTTGCATCACGACTATGCACTATTACAGGAATATCAAGTTCCTTGGATAATCTAAGCTGATTTTCAAATACTTCAATTTGTTTTTCACGATTGTATCCTTCATAGTGATAATCAAGACCTATTTCACCAATTGCCATTGTCTTAATGTTATCTGAAACAGCATTTTTCACTATATCCAAATAATTTTCCGGAATATCTGCTATATTTTCGGGGTGAAATCCTGCTGATGTATATATATAGGGATATTTTTCAGCAAGAATGGCGTTTTCCCTGATATCCTCAACGCAAGTAGAAGCAAGCATAATATATTTCACGCCCATATCCGGCAACTTTTCAAGAAGTTCTTCACGGTCGGAATCAAATGAACTATCAGTATAATGTGAATGAGTATCAAAAATATTGTACATTTATATCAGTCCTCAAAATATGTTTTTCTGACACTTTCAAGAAAAGTTTCAGATGGTATAAAATCATCATTAGATGTTTCGCCGTCCATTATTATAAAGTTTGCTATCGAACTGCCATATTGAAGCATATTTCTTATAGCATACTGACGATTTTTATAATCAACAGCTGTAATATCTGTATTGACCATATTTATAAGTAAATCAAAGCTTGTCTTAAAATTATCAGATACACGTGTACCATCGGTCTGATTAATCATCGATGATAATAACGAACTTGCAGTATAAGCTCTTTGTACTTCCCTGCCATTAAACATCGGATAAGTTATAAGTGTTTCAATCTGACGACTGTTAAGATATTCTTCTCCGCCTTCCTGTTTGAATCCGGCAATATCAGGTTCTACATAATAAGTAACGCCGCCAAGAACATCACAAAGCTTTCTAAATGATTCCGAATCAAATCGTATATATCTGTCAACAGTTATTCCGAAAGTCTGATTTACAAAGTTAACAGCCGATTGAGCACCACCTCTTTCATAAGAATTCTTAATATGTTCTTGCTGTCCATCAACTATTGAAATTGTATTTGTCGGAATTCCTATGAAAACAACTTTTTTCTCAACAGGCTTGGAACGCATAAGAACAAATGTTGAAGAACACTTTTGGTCGGGTTCATCAAGAATCAACAGTATTGTATGATTGTCCTCTTCTGAAACAGTGGCAGCAGTACGTGGTGTAGGTTCGTCTAACGGTGCTGACTGATTCAACCCAAGATAATTATATACCCAGAATGCTCCTCCTCCGATTATAATTAGTCCAAGAAAAATAGTGACCAAAAATGGAACGGCTATTCTACCACTTTTCTTTTTAGCCATAAAAAACAGCTCCTCTCATGTAAAAAAATTTTAATAAGACATTTTATGTCCATCAAACAAAATTAAATTGACACTTGCAAAATTCTGTAAGTGTGATATAATAATTATCAGGTATATTTCAATTCATGCCTGAATCAATAAAAACATTATTGCATAATGCAATTTCACGACCAATAGCACGTATATTATTATATGACTTCTCTATAATTTCAAAAATCATATCCGTACTGAAACTGTATATTTGTTTTCCGTTCCGGTAAGCATAGTTAAGAGTCTGAGCAGTTCCGGAATATTTATTGTCATTATTATTCAAAAATGCTATTACTGCTGAAGAATGGTCAACCATATAGTAATTACGGTCACGATAAACATTAGGAGAACAGTTTTCTGAAGCATATCTTCCATATACAATATCAGGATTTTCGTTGATAGTAACGAGATAATCAGCATTTTTCTCAACTTCTGCCAATATACAGCGGTCAGACCTGCTCATAAATTCAGCATGTTTCAAAAAAGGCATTGCCGCTAAAAGCTTTATATTATTATTACGGCGTTTTTTCATAATTATATATTCTGCTGACCATAAGTCAATACCACTGGCAAGTCCGCTGATAAAATTTTCATACCCTGCATCTACTGCCATATCAATATATCTGTAAAGCATAAGTTTTATTGCCGAACACGTCAACTCAATGTCATTTTTATAAGGAATAATTTTATTTTTACGATGTCCCGCAATGCATATTGTTTTTTCCTTATCAGGTGAAATCATTGATGACGGGAAAACTGTCATACCAGAAACAAGCGATTTCAAGAAAACACCACCATATCATTATATCAATATTTCAGATTATAACATATATTATCATATATTTCAAGACATTTTCAAGTATGGCATATAATTTTAGTGAACTTTATACAAAAAAGGAAAGAAAGGATTAACGAAAATGAAACCATATTTAAAAAGAGCATGGGCTGAAATATCTATAAATCAGCTCCGTAACAACGTAAAGATAATAAAAGAACTTAATTCTGCCAATACAGAAATAATGGCAGTTGTAAAAGCTGATGCATATGGTCACGGTGATGAACATATATGTAAATGTCTTTATGAAGAATGTAATATTAAATATTTTGCAGTTTCCAATCTCGATGAGGCAATAGCTGTAAGAAATTTCTGTCCGGACGCTGAAATATTGATTCTGGGATACACTCCGCCTGAATATGCTCATGAAATTTCACAATACAATATTATTCAGGGCGTTATATCAACGGAATATGCTGATAAATTAACCAAAAACACTTCCAGTCCTATAAGATGCCATATAAAAATTGACACCGGTATGGGAAGAATAGGTCTGAAACATGATACTCCTGAAAAATGTGCAGACGAAATAAAAAGTATGCTCAAAATTGATAAACTTTCGGTTGAAGGAATATATACACATTTTTCAGTTGCAGACAGTGATTCACCAGATAATATAGATTATACTGATAAACAGGAAAAGTTTATCTGCGATACATATGACATTCTTATTAGTCATGGAATAAAACTTCCACATATTCATTTCATGAACAGTGCAGCAACTTGTTATCGCAATAATCCTAAAAGTACTTTGTCACGTGCAGGAATCATTTTATATGGACTTCACCCAGATATAAGCCTTGGTATTCCGGAAGGTCTTGAACCGGTTATGTCTGTAAAAGCTGTTATTTCGCACGTTAAAACAGTAAATAAAGGTGACTGCATAAGTTATGGTCGTACTTTTATTGCTGACCATGAAATGAAAATAGCTACTGTTACAGTCGGATATGCTGATGGTTATTCAAGACTTCTTTCTTCAAAAGGAGAAATACTTGTTCATGGACAACGTTGTAAAATTGTTGGCAGAATATGCATGGACCAGTTAATGATTGACGTTTCCGATATAAAAGCTGAATCCGGCGATATAGTTACCCTTATCGGCAAGGACGGAGATGATTGTATAACAGCTGACGAACTTGCTAATCTATACGGAACAATCGGTTATGAAGTGGTATGCGGTATATCAAAAAGAGTTCCTAGAATATATATAAAATAATAACAGGAGGTAATCCCTTTGAAAAAAGCAATGACAATTTCCTATGAAGTGGGAAATAATCTCTATCTTAACCTGACAAATAAGTGTCCATGTGCCTGTACATTCTGTATAAGAAATTCTGCTGATGGTGCATATGGTTCAGACCCCCTATGGCTCGAACATGAACCGGACTTTTCAGAAATCATGGCAGACCTCAATAAACGTGACCTTTCCAAATATGAAGAAATAGTCTTTTGCGGATATGGTGAACCTACTTGCCGTCTTGATATCTTACTTCAAGTAGCCAGAGAATTAAAATCAAAACCAGAATGTCCACCCCTCCGAATAAATACCAATGGTCTTTCAGACCTTGTCAACAACAAGTCAACCGCTGATGAACTGTGCGAAATTCTGGATACAGTTTCAGTAAGCCTTAATGCCGGAACTAAAGACGAATACATGAAAGTTACTCGTCCAAAGTTTGACAACGCTTTTGAGGCAATGCAGAAATTCACATCTGATTGCGTGAAAAATGGTTCTTCAAAAGTTATAATGTCAGTGGTCGATGTTATCCCTCAAGAACAAATTGACGCTTCAAAAAAACTTGCTGAAAAACTCGGTGCTACGCTTCGTGTACGTGCATTCGATTCATAATTATGCAAAATGTACTATTTTTGTATATACTATTTGTGCATGATTTTTTTAACAGACTATGGAAAATTCAGAAAAAATATGTTATAATATGTTGTTGAAAGAACCTTTCCGTTCTCTGACAGTAATTCCAAGGAGCTGTTTATTATGGAAAAAAAAGGAAAAATTATTGTCGCTGTAAGTATTACTGCAACATTCATTGCTATTGGTACAGCCGTAGCAACTGTTGAAATTTGCAGACGCATCTACGAAAAACATTACTTTACAGTAAGCGACTAATATCAAAAAGAAAGCTGGTTTATTAAATGGAAATTAAATTTACAAAAGCAGAAAGCTTAAAGGCTAAGCCCGCTCCTGATGCAAAACTTGGTTTTGGACATATCTTTACTGACTATATGCTTATCATGCCTTACGATGAGGGACAAGGCTGGCATGACCCGGAAATCAGACCATATGGCCCGATTGAACTCTATCCCGCTGCAATGTGCCTTCACTATGGACAAACTGTTTTTGAGGGTCTTAAGGCTTACAGAACAGCTGACAATAAAGTTCAGCTTTTCAGACCGCAGGAAAATTTCAAGCGTCTTAATCAGTCAAATGAAAGACTCGTTATTCCGGAACTTCCTGAAGAACTCGGTATGCAATGTCTTATGGAACTTCTTAAGGTTGAAAAAGACTGGGTTCCCGCCAAAGACGGCGAATCACTCTACATAAGACCATTTATCTTTGCTGTTGACCCATTTTTGGGAGTAAAGCCCGGTGCACAATATTACTTTATGATTATTCTTTCACCGTCCGGAGCTTATTACGAAAGCGGTCTCAATCCAGTCAACATATATGTTGAAAGCAAATATGTACGTGCAGTACGTGGTGGTATGGGCTATGCAAAAACTGGTGGTAACTATGCCGCATCACTTATTGGTCAGGACGAGGCACATAAACAGAACTATTCACAGGTTCTCTGGCTCGATGGCGTTGAACAGAAATATATCGAAGAAGTTGGTGCTATGAACATCTTCTTTGTAATCGATGGAAAAGTTGTCACACCAATGTTACAAGGAAGTATTCTTCCAGGTATAACAAGAAAGTCCGCTATTGAAGTTTGTAAATCAAAGGGACTCGAAGTTGAAGAAAGAAGAATTACTATTCAGGAAATCGCTGACGCTTATGATGCCGGCAAACTCGAAGAAGTTTTCGGAACAGGTACAGCAGCAGTTATTTCCCCTGTTGGTCATCTTAAATGGAATGACAAGGTTATGGAAATCAACGATAACAAAATAGGCAAGATTTCCCAGATGCTTTATGATACAATGACCGGTATTCAGTGGGGCAAAATTGAAGATACTTTCAACTGGACTGTTGAAGTTAAATAAAGTTTAATTTAAAAGGCGTACTTTATGGTGCGTCTTTTTTATTTATAATAAGGAGAAATTTAAATGGCTATTTTACAATGTCCATGCTGTGGTTCAACAGATATCAAAAGCGATAAGAAAAAAACAACATTTGCAGGTAGAGAGTTCAACTGGTTTGAATGTAAGTCATGTGGAGAACCTTTCATTATATGCCCTGAATGTAGAAACACTGTTGACCTTGACCACATGATAAAATATGGTGAATTACCCTTAAAATCAGGATATGAAGTTGTTCAAGGTTCAATGTGTGTATATTGCCATAATA
>CAZTUV010000053.1:0-11637 GCA_964616595.1 uncultured Alistipes sp. | reverse complement strand
CGTTAGGAGAGAGTTCCCAAGAACCCTGCGACTTTAGTCGTGGGAGGTTCAGAAATCTTATGAAATTTGTCAGCAGCTTAATAGGAGAAAAATTTCTTATCATGGGAAATCATGATACTCAAAGTGAAAAATATTATTATGATTGCGGATTCGACAGTGTAAGCCGTTATCCTGTTATATATGAGAATTTTTGGATTGTTTCGCATGAACCTCTCTATATTAACAGAAATATGCCCTATGCAAATATTTTTGGACACGTTCATTCTAATCCTTTATATAGTGATGTTTCTGAACAGAGTTTCTGTGTTAGCGTTGAGAGAATTAATTATATGCCTATAGAATTTTCAGAAATAAAATTATTTATGAAAGGTTGTAATACAAATGAAAAAAGAATATCTTGAAGCTGGAAAAATAGTTAATATTCACGGAATAAAAGGTGAAGTAAAAATAATGCCTTATACAGATTTTCCGGAATTACTCTGCGAGTTTGACAGGCTATTTCTTGATAAAAAGGAAATATTCATAGAAAAGTCAAGAGTAGCTAAAAATATGGTTATTGCAAAAATTCAAGGAATAGATACTCCGGAACAGGCAGAAAAACTTAGAAATAAAGTTTTATATATGCATCGTGATGACCTTGAACTTGATGATAATACTTATTTTATTCAGGATTTGATTGGGATTGAAGTAAAGGACGTTGATACAGGTTTTGTATATGGAAAAATAACAGATGTTATGCAGACAGGTGCAAATGATGTTTATGTTATTCATGGAAATAATAAAGAATACCTTGTTCCGGCAATTGCGGACGTTATTGTTTCGACAGATGTTAATGAAAATTTAATGTTAATAAAACCTCTTGAAGGACTTTTTGATAAGGAAGATTTAAAATGAAAATAGAAATAGCAACATTATTTCCAGAAATGTGTGAGGCTGTTCTTGGCGAAAGTATCATAGGACGTGCAAGAAAGGCTGATAAAATACAGATTAATTGTCGTCAGATAAGAGAATACACTCAGGACAAGCATCGCCGTGTTGACGATACACCATATGGTGGCGGTATGGGAATGGTCATGCAATGTGACCCTATTTATAATTGTTATAATGCTATTTGTAACGAAACTGCAACTAAACCACATACTATATATATGTCACCTAAAGGAAAAATCTTTACTCAACAACGTGCTGTTGAACTTTCCAAAATGGATAATATTTTGATAATATGCGGTCATTATGAAGGCGTTGACCAGAGAATTATTGATAAAATAGTTGATGAGGAAATATCAATAGGTGATTATGTTCTTACTGGTGGGGAAATTCCTGCTATGGCAATCGTTGATGCAATAGCAAGAATGTGTGATGGAGTTTTATCTGATGAAGCCTGCTTTAAAGATGAAAGCATTTATAGCGGACTTCTTGAATACCCTCAATATACACGTCCAGAAATATGGCAGGGCGAAAGAGTACCGGAAGTGTTACTTTCAGGTCATCATAAAAATATAGAGAAATGGCGTCTTGAAAAAAGTATTGAGATTACTTCCGAACGTCGTCCCGATTTGTTGGAAATATACGAAAGTTTTAAACAATAAGTATATTACCAAAAAAATATACATCATATGCATAATGACTATAATATGCTGTTAAAAATTGTGCTGTTTTAACAAATTGTATTGAATTTTATTATAGTAAATATCAACAAGCAAACCGAAAAAATGACTCTTACATTTAAACTAAATGTAGAATTTCTTGAAAAGTGGGCATTTAAAGAAAAAAATTCGTTGACTATGCGGTTTTTTGAATGTATAATTAATATTAGCAATTAAAATATATTTGCAATGGTATCCCTAATGTAGAGGGTACAATATAGAGAACAGGAGAGTTGTATATGTTTGTCAGAGAAGTAATAGTAAAAAATCAGGTTGGACTTCATGCAAGACCAGCTACTTTCTTCATTCAGAAAGCTAATGAATTCAAGTCATCTATCTGGATTGAAAAGGAAGAACGCAGAGTTAATGCTAAGAGCCTTCTTGGTATTCTTTCACTTGGTATCGTAGGCGGTACAAATATTAAGGTTATTGCTGATGGTTCAGATGAACAGAACGCTGTTAATGCACTTATTGAACTTGTTGACAGTGGTTTCAGCGAAGAAAACAGATAATTGAAACTATTTTTGGGCGTTATGTTATTGTAACGCCCGTTTTTATTTTATTCTTTAATATATTCAATCATATTTTCTGCAAAAATTGCATATCCTTTAGTAGGGTCTGAAACAAATACATGGGTAACTGCTCCTATTATCTTGCCATCTTGAATTATCGGACTGCCGCTCATTCCCTGAACAATTCCGCCGGTATTTTCAAGTAATTCCTTATCTGTTATGCGAATAACCATATTTTTAGTGCTTTCCGGATTGTTGTAATCTATTTTGTCTATTTCTATGCTGTATTTTTGAGGTGAATTTCCCGAAATGGTTGTTATTATTTCTGCTTTTCCGGTTTTTATATCCTGACTGTAACCTATTTTGTATTCTTTAGATGACTGACATAATGATTCTATTGCCTGCTCAGATAGAATCCCGTAAATTCCACAGGAGTTATTAAGATTCAGAGTTCCAAAATTGTTACTATACAAAAATTGTCCATGAAGTTCGCCCGGAATACCTTTAGAACCTTTTTTTGCGTCAGTTATTTCAACCTGAACCGCTTCGCCACTGGAAATCGGTACAAGTTCTCCTGTATCTGAATCGCAGACAGGGTGTCCGAGACCAGCAAATTCTCCAGTGTCTCTGTTGAAAAATGTCATTGTTCCGATACCTGCTATGCTGTCCCGAACCCACATTCCACCACGCCATTTTTCAGAGGATTCGGAATATTCTGGTTTGAGGAATACCGGAAAGTCTTTTCCGTCACGAGATATTATTATTTTTATAGTACTTCCGTTACTGTCTGCAATAATTTTTTGAATTTCGTCATTTGAAGTTATACTTTTTCCGTTTGCAGATTTAATTATATCGCCAACTTGTATTCCTGCGTTTTCTGCCGGACAAACTTTTTCACCATTTTTAGTGACAACCTTTCCGAGTTCAGTAACCATTACGCCGTCCATAAGGAGTTTTATACCAAACGGATTTCCTCCAATGACAAATGTCTGCGATTCTTCTTGATGAACTTCAATGTTTTTCACTGGAATAGCTCCAAAAAGTGTTAAAGTTGCCTTTAAAGTATTTGTATCATTATTCGATACAGGAATGGTATTATCGGTATTATATAAGCATGATATTTCTGGATATTGTGCTATTGTAATTTTATTTCCGGATTCTACCGTGATTGATTCAGGCAAATGAATTGAATAATATTCAGCCATTCCAAATAGTCCCACCATAAGGGCAGACATTATTATTGCAGAACCTTTAATAATTTTTCTTTTTATCTTCATTATTAAATCCTTTCTTTTATTATCTGAAAAATAATAGTATATTTATTATATGAAAGCAATACAGTTTTATAATTGAGAATTAACCGCATATATTACTTATTATTACTTTTAAGTAAAAAAGATGTAATTATTGCAGGATAACAATTAATGAACAGCAGGGTATAATTTGATTATAACAAAAAAAAGACGGGGAAAACGTCTTTTTTTGCGAATATAAAAAAATTATAATTTAAGTTGTATAAAAAAATGCAA
This sequence comes from uncultured Alistipes sp., assembly GCA_964616595.1. Classification (GTDB taxonomy): domain Bacteria; phylum Bacillota; class Clostridia; order Oscillospirales; family Ruminococcaceae; genus Ruminococcus. The sequence goes on along the minus strand of CAZTUV010000053.1, from coordinate 7,950 downwards.
GATATATTATTTTATTACACGACATAAGTTAGCTTCACCGGAACTTAAATGACGTATATTACCATCAGGAAGTTTCACAATAAGATTAGCATTATCATCGATTCCCTCTGCGAATGCTACTATTGTATTTCCATCGATATTAGCAGTAATTGTATTTCCGGTAAGTATTTCTCTCCTTTTATATTCTTGTATATAGTTTCGGGTAGAAATTTCTGAGAGATATTTTTCAAGATTATTAAGGATTTCAGCACATAGTCTATTTCGGTCTATTTTGCAGCCTGTTTCATCTTCAATAGAAGTTGCTGATACTCTGAGTTCACGATTAAATTCAGCACTATATACATTTATACCAATTCCTATAACTGCATAATCAAGAGACTTCATTTCCATTCCAAGAGATGCCTCTGTAAGTATTCCGCATATTTTTCTGCCGTTCATATAAAGGTCATTTACCCATTTTATATTTACATTGGAATCACATAGATTTTCGATAGACGTTGCAATTGCACAGGCTGTGGAAGTAGTTATCATTGATGCAGTTTTTATATCAAAATCCGGACGTATTAATACACTCATATAAAGTCCCTTGCCTTTTGGGGAAACGAAATTTCTGCCAAGTCGTCCTTTTCCTGCGGTTTGTGTATCAGCAATTATAACTGTTCCGTCAGGTACAGAAGAGGCTATTTCTTTGGCGTAATTATTAGTTGAATCTGTTTCATCAAGTAATATAATATTATTTCCCAAAACTTTTGTATTAAGCGATACTTTTATAAGCTTTTCAGAAAGATGATTGTTTTCGGCAGAAAGCCGGTAACCTTTTGAAGTGACTGCATCAATTGAATAGCCTTCAGTTTTAAGGGATTTAACAGCTTTCCATATAGCATTACGGCTAACTCCGATTTTTTCAGCAAGTATTGCTCCGGATATATATTCTTTATTTGACGTTGCTAAAGTATCAAGAAGTGTTTCTTTAACATTCATAAAAAGAAAACCCACCTTATTTATTTATTATTTTGTTGAAGAAGTCAATATATCTATTTGTTACAGAATCATTGTTAAAATTTCTGTTTACGTATTCATATCCGTTTAGTCCCATTAATTCAGAGATATTTTTGTTATTTATAAGATAGTCTGTACAAGCTTCAAATTCCGGATAATTGTTGAAATATAATCCACCATCTGATTGCATAACAAAATTTTTAGTAACATCACATTTTTCATGTATAAGAACAGGACGTTTACATAACCAGCTTTCCATAATAACAAGAGAAAAGCTTTCGTTCAAAGACGGCTGACAAAGAAATTTGCAGGCACTCATAGCATCATATTTATCCTGATTAGAAATATATCCCAAATCAATTATATTATCTGAAACTATTTTTTTACCTCCACCAGTTATTACGAGTTTAAGATTATTATTTTTTCTTTTGATATATTCAGCATGGTATTTTATAAGAGTTTGAATATTTTTACCACTGTCTTTTCTTCCTGAATAAAGTATAAAGTTATCATGTATTTTATATTTTTTTCTGAATCTTTCCGGATTATATGAAATATCTGTGTTCATTCCTATACCGGCAGTCAACTTTTCGACATTCTGAAGATTATAAATTTTTTCAGCAAGAATTCTTTCAGGTTCAGAATTAAATATCATACCGGCAATGTTTTTAAAAGTTTTCTGAAAGTGTTTCATATATGCATATGGTTCGTTGTGGAGACAAGGTATAAGAATAGACTTTTCCGGAAAAAGCTTTATTCCCCAGTAAGTAGTTCCGAACATATATGGTATGAATACAAATAATGAATAATTTTCAGAATTTTCAATCATGTACTTATAAAGCGAATTACTGTTAATCATTTCACGGAGAAAAACTTTTTCTTCATTGAAATTGACAGGAATATTATTGATAAATTTATAATTTACATTATCAAAGTCACCTGTATTACGTTTTCTTACTTTAAATCTTCGGACAACGATATTATTTTTATTTAGGTATGTGCCTTCCCTGTAATAGTTTACATTCCAGTCAGAACGAAATTCCTTTGCACATGTTGTCAGAATTTCAACAGGGATATTTTTTTTATGAAGTTCAGCAGTGATGTCACGGAGCATACTTTCTGCACCTCCAGAAATATGTTCACCATACCATGCAGTAACAAAGCCGATTTTTTTCATTAACAAAATCCTTTCATTTGTAATAAACGAATAAGTTTATTATAACTAATATTCATCATTTATAAAGTCTGATAGTATTTCTTTAAATAAATTCCCTGTTTTTTTATATGAAAAATATGAAAGTCTTTTTTGTTGTTGTCTTATAATATTATTACGCAAATTTGTATTATTAACTATTTGGTTGATTTTTTCAGCTATATGAAATGGTTTATTGTCAGAGAATAAAACTCCGCTTTTTCCGAGAGTATCTGCAACTGCTCCGGCATCGAGGGCAATTATGGGAACATTAAAAAACATAGCTTCAACAAGAGGTACACAAAATCCTTCATGTTGACTCATACATAGAAATATATCAGCTGTTTTGTAGTATGCCAGAGCTTTGTCAAAAGTAATATGTCCTGTAAATATAACATCATTAAGTTCAAGAGTATGAATATATTTTTTTAATCTGTTGTAATAGTTTTCCATGCCCGTCCATGAACCTACAAAAATAAGTCTTGATTTGGGATTTATTTTTTTATAATAGTAAAAAGTTTTTATAATATCTTCTTGTTTTTTGTTAGGTGCGATTCTGCCGACAAATATAACATTAGTCCAATTATCAGAATATTCTTTTATTATATATTGGTCATGGGATTTTTTGTAGTCTTTAAATGGTATCAATATGGGACATACTTTTATCGGACATTTATAATCATATTTTATAAGCTGTAATTTGTTGTATTCTGAATCTGCAATACAAAGGTCAAAAGTACTTTTAAGAAATTTAAGTCCCTGATATCCGTAGTTTGTGAGGGCAAACATTTCCTGATTATATGGTCTGAAAAATTCAGGTGGTGTTATATTGTGATAAATCATAATTTTTCTGCATTTTAATTTATTTATTGAAAAGTTAAGATTAGTTCCGGTAGACATATGATAGATTATTATATCGTCTTTTGAAAGGCTTTTCATTGTATGGATATTTTTTACCGGAAGATTTTTACCAATAGTTTCGGCGTATATTTCTGTGTTGAATTTCATTGACTTTATAATTTTATCAATGGCAAAGGTTTCATTGCTTACAGCGTCACCATACGAAATTGTCGGTAATATTTGTATAATTTTCATAATTTTTCACCATAAAGTTCTTTAATAAGACGTTTGTTTTCTTTTTCAAGATTTTCGATACGTTTTATGAGCTTTTTCTGAGTATTACGTAAGGAGGTTATAGTTGCCTCTGCTGAAGCGTTAAAATTATTTTGTTCTTCTACAATAGGTTCTACATAAAATTTCACTATTTTACGGACAACCTTTTTTAGAAATACCTTAATTTTTTTATCGTTTAACGGTCTGTAAGAATGTACATATGAATATGACCTCATTTCAGAAATTGCATCATCAGGGTTGCTATAAATTATTGAACCAGCATTTTTTGAATATGGTATACTTTCAAAGTCTGGGATATCCTTTGCATAACGTTTGATATCTGACATTATTTCAGTTGTATTTATTGAATTATTCATAATTTTAACCTCATGTAAAAAAATATGATTTGTTTTATTATACCATAATTTATGAGGAGTGTCAAGGATAATGCTTTAATGGGAGTGGCTAATAGCGGAGTCAAAGATAATCAACAAAGCTGAAAGGTAACTCGCCTTTTTTTCGTTTTTGTCGGGACTTGAACTTTGCAAGACCAAAACGATTATAGGCATCAACAAAAACAGCCACAACAGCTTTGAGAGTTTCAAGGCTGCGTGAAAAACATCTGCTTTTTCTTGCGAGAACAGGAATATAATGACGCAAATCAGCATTGACACCCTCAACGGTAAAGGTGTTACTTTTATCATGAACATTACGAATATGCTTGCCCGGATAAACAATATCAATGTACCCATTATATCCGTCTGTACAATAATATTCTGCATCAGGAGCATTATCAACAATATTCTGAATCCGTTCAGGCAATTTATCTAAAGCAACATCAAATCCGACGATTTGCCTTGTTCATACTTAGTATTTTGCCGACTTCACGTCCGCTTACCCCTGAATAATACATTTTCATAGCAAGTTGTCTTGTTTCTTCTGAATATTCATGTTTTTTCGGTTCAGGTGTATAACGGGGGAGTGGACTTTTGGCGGTGTTTATGACAATATGTAAATTTATTTTTCTTTGTACATCTCCCCATTAATGTACGATTCTGAAAATACATGAATTCAAGTAACTTGAAAATTAAAACCGCTATTAGCCAATCCCTTTTAACTTTTCTGGTTGACACATTAAAGCCAAAATGTTATAATAATAGTATAAATCTACTCAAAAGGAGTTTTTTCAGACATGAATAATAAAAATAGTTATGAAAGTCCATTCTGCACCCGCTATGCAAGTGAGGAAATGCAGTATATTTTTTCAGCAGACAAAAAGTTCACTACATGGCGTAAACTCTGGGTTGCCCTTGCAAGAGCAGAAATGAAACTCGGACTTCCTGTTACGGAAGAACAGGTTAAACAGCTTGAGGAACACATCACAGATATTGATTATGACATGGCTGAACAACGTGAAAAAGTTTGCCGTCACGATGTTATGTCGCACGTTTATACATATGGACAGGCTTGCCCTGATTCTGCCGGAATCATTCACCTTGGTGCAACTTCCTGCTATGTAGGCGATAATACCGACGTTATTATTATGCGTGACGCTTTGCAGGTTGTTAAAAGAAAACTTATAAATGTTATGAATAATCTTGCAAAGTTTGCTAAGGAATACAAGGATATGCCTTGCCTTGCATATACTCATTTACAGCCGGCACAGCTTACAACAGTCGGCAAACGTGCTACTTTATGGCTTAATGAATTACTTATGGATTTTGAAGACCTTGAATACAGAATATCTTCCCTTAAACTTCTTGGTTCTAAGGGCACTACCGGTACACAGGCTTCATTTATGGAACTCTTTGAGGGCGATACAGAAAAAATTAAACAACTTGAAAAAATGATTGCTGAAGAAATGGGATTTGATGCAGTAGTACCAGTTTCCGGACAGACCTATTCAAGAAAAATGGATTCACAGGTACTTTCCGTACTTAGCGGAATTGCACAGTCATGCAGTAAGTTCTCAAATGATATGCGTATTCTTCAGAGTTTCAAAGAAATGGAAGAACCTCGTGAAAAGAAACAAATCGGTTCATCTGCAATGGCTTATAAACGTAATCCTATGCGTTGTGAAAGAATTACTTCCCTTGCAAGATATGTTATGATTGACAGCCTTAATCCGGCATTTACAGCAGGCACACAGTGGTTTGAAAGAACTCTCGATGATTCAGCTAATAAGAGAATCTCCGTAGCTGAAGCTTTCTTAGGTGTTGATGCTATTCTCAATATTATGATGAATGTTACTGACGGTCTTGTTGTTTATCCTGAAATTATCCGCCGTCGTGTAATGGCTGAACTTCCTTTCATGGCAAGCGAAAATATCATGATGGACGCTGTTAAAAAAGGTGGTAATCGTCAGGTACTTCACGACAGAATTATGGATTACTCTATGATTGCCGGCGAACAGGTTAAAGTTTATGGTAAGGATAATAACCTTTGTGAACTTATACTTGATGACCCATTATTCATGGTAACTAAAGAAGAACTTGATGCTGTTCTTAAGCCTGAAAGCTATACCGGAAGAAGTTCACAACAAGTTGAAGAATTCCTTAACGACTTCATTAATCCTATTCTTGAAGCCAATAAAGACATTCTTGGCGAAAACTTTGAAATGAAAAACTAAATAAAATAAAACTGACTTCGCATATAACGGAGTCAGTTTTTATATCAATGTAATTATATTACTTAGCTCTCTGCTTAGCTCTCATGGAATTATTAAGAATTCTCTTTCTGATTCTGAGAGATTCCGGAGTAACTTCAAGAAGTTCATCATCAGCAAGGAATTCAAGACAATCTTCAAGGCTAAGTATTCTGTGAGGAACGAGTCTAAGAGCATCATCACTGCCACTTGCACGAGTATTGGTAAGATGTTTTCTTTTGCATACATTTACAACAAGGTCATCAGTTTTAGGAGATGCACCGACAACCATACCCTCATAAACGGGAGTTCCAGCCGGAATAAACAACTGTCCACGTTCCTGAGCATTGAAAAGACCATAAGTTACAGCTTCACCAGTTTCAAAGGAAACAAGGGAACCAGTTTTTCTGCGGTCAATATCGCCCTTATAAGGTTCATAGCCCTCAAAAACATGACTCATAATCCCTTCTCCCTTGGTATCTGTAAGGAATTCGCTCTTATAACCAAACAATCCCCTTGACGGAATAAGGAATTCAATTCTTGTACGATTTCCTTGTGGGTGCATATTAGTCATTTCGCCTTTTCGACTGCAAACTTTTTCCATTACAGAACCGACACAATCATCTGGAACATCAATTACAAGACGTTCAATAGGTTCAAGTTTTCTGCCGTCCTCGCCTTCTTTATAGAGAACTCTTGGAGTAGATACGGAGAGTTCATAACCTTCACGACGCATATTTTCGATAAGGATTGAAAGATGCATTTCGCCACGTCCTGCAACTCTGAATGAATCAGTATTTTCCGTTTCAGAAACACGCAATGAAACATCTTTAAGCAATTCTTTGAAAAGTCTTTCACGGAGCTGACGTGATGTAACAAATTTGCCCTCTTTTCCCGCAAATGGACTATCATTTACTGAAAATGTCATTTCAACAGTTGGTTCACTGATTTTAACAAATGGAAGTGGTTCAGGGTTATCAGTGGAACATATAGTATCACCAATAGTAATATTTTCAATACCAGAAATCCATACTATATCGCCAACAGTAGCTTCCTGTACAGGAACACGATTAAGTCCCTGTATCTGAAGAAGCGAAACTATTTTTGAATTATAATTTTTCTTTGAACCTGTATAATCACAAACAGTTATTTGCTGATTAACTTTGATATTACCACGCACAATACGACCAATACCGATTCTGCCAACATATTCATTATAGTCAATTGAAGAAATCAACATCTGAAGAGTTTCTTCATCATTTCCATGAGGTGGCTGGATATAATTTATAATTGTATCAAAAAGAGGTTTAAGGTCGGTGCCGGCTTCGTACTGACTAAGTGATGCAGTGCCACTACGTCCGGAACAGAAAAGTATAGGACTTTCAAGCTGTTCATCATTAGCGTCAAGGTCAAGAAGAAGTTCCAGTACTTCATCGCCGATTTCGTCAAGACGAGCATCAGGACGGTCAATTTTATTTACAACAACTATTATTTTAAGACCCATTTCAAGTGCTTTGGACAATACAAAACGTGTTTGTGGCATAGGACCTTCAGCGGCATCGACAAGAAGAAGTACACCATCAACCATTTCAAGAACACGTTCAACCTCTCCGCCAAAATCAGCGTGTCCAGGAGTATCTATAATATTTATTTTAATGTCATTATACATAACAGAAGTATTTTTTGCCAGTATTGTAATACCTCTTTCACGTTCTATATCATTGGAGTCCATAACTCTTTCTGCAACATTTTGGTTTTCACGGAAAACACCGCCTTGTTTAAGCATTTCATCAACGAGAGTAGTTTTACCGTGGTCAACGTGAGCGATAATTGCAATATTTCTCAAATCTTCTCTAATCATTTTCAGTTCCTCCGAATAATAAATTATTTATGTAAATCAAGATTTTGTATAATTGCTTTTTGCTGGTAAACAAACTGCATATCCAAATTTATAAAATATATATTAATTTTTCAAGTATATACTTCACAGCAACATAAATAC
>CAZTUV010000052.1:0-11730 GCA_964616595.1 uncultured Alistipes sp. | reverse complement strand
TCAATATCTAAATACCAATATTCTTAAACTGAATTTGAATTTTTCGCTACTTGCTGTTATACTTATTATTGTATGAGAAATACGTATTATACGTTTTTACTAAAAAAATTTCGGGAGTGGATATTTTAAATGGAATACCGTATCGAACATGATTCTATGGGCGAAGTCAAAGTCCCTGCTGACAAGTACTGGGCTGCCCAGACCGAAAGAAGCCATGAAAATTTCCTTATAGGTGTAGGTATCGAAACTATGCCAAGAGAAATTACACATGCTTTCGGAATATTGAAAAAAGCTGCCGCTATCGCTAATCATTCTGTTAAACCTGAAAAAATGACAGATGAAAAACTCTCCGCTATCTCTCAGGCTTGCGATGAGGTTATCAGTGGTTCTCTTAATGAACATTTCCCACTCGTCGTTTGGCAGACCGGAAGCGGTACTCAGTCTAACATGAATGCAAATGAAGTTATCGCTAACAGAGGTAACGAAATCGCTGGTACAAAACTCCTTCACCCTAACGATGATATCAATATGAGCCAATCCTCTAACGATACTTTCCCAACTGCCATGCATATCGCCGCAGTTATCGCCGTAGAGGACAAGGTTATCCCTGCTGTGGATACTCTTATAGATACCTTTAAAAGACTTGAACAGGAAAATGATGGTATCGTAAAAAGTGGTCGTACTCATTTGCAGGATGCTACCCCTATTAAATTCTCTCAGGAAATCAGCGGTTGGAGAACTTCTCTTGAAAAAGATAAGAAAATGCTCCTCTCTGCTGTCGAAGAACTCCGTGAACTTGCTCTCGGTGGTACTGCCGTAGGTACTGGTCTTAACGCTCCTGCTGGCTTTGCTGAAAAAGCTGCTGAGGCTATCAGCCAAATCTCTGGTAAAAAATTTGTTACCGCTCCTAACAAGTTCCATTCTCTTACTTCAAAAGATGAAATTGTATTCGCACATGGTGCTTTAAAAGCTCTTGCTGCTGATATGATGAAAATCGCTAACGATGTCAGATGGCTGGCATCTGGCCCTCGTGATGGTCTTGGTGAAATCTTTATCCCTGAAAATGAACCTGGCTCATCAATTATGCCCGGTAAAGTTAATCCTACTCAGTGCGAACAAGTTACAATGGTCGCTGTACAGGTTATCGGTAATGATGTCGCTGTTGGTATGGCCGCATCTCAAGGTAATTTTGAACTTAATGTATTTATGCCTGTATGTGCTTATAACTTCCTTCAGTCAGCTCGTCTCCTTGCTGAATCTATTATCTCTTTCAATAAGAACTGTGCTGTCGGAATTAAGGCAAACAAAGAAAAAATGCATCATAATCTTCATAATTCACTTATGCTTGTTACAGCTCTTAATCCTTATATAGGCTATGAAAATGCTGCTAAAACTGCTAAAAAAGCTTTCAAGGATAACATCTCTCTTAAAGAAGCTTGCGTTGAACTCGGGTTCTTGACCGCTGAACGTTTTGATGAGGTCTTCCATCCAGAGGAAATGGCTTAATTTATTAGAAAGGAAAGCGTACTTAATGAATACTTTTATGTATTATCCTGGCTGTACGCTCAGAACCAAAGCTAAAGACCTTGATTCATATGCAAGGTCTTCTGCTCAGGCTCTCGGTATCTCTCTTGAAGAACCAGACAACTGGCAGTGCTGCGGTGGTGCTTATACAACAGCCAAAGACGAAATTGCTACAAAGCTTTCTGCGGTAAGAACTCTTAACTCCGCTAAGAAAGCTGACAGACCTCTTATTACAGTCTGTTCCGCCTGTCATAACGTCATTAAACAAACTAATTATGATATTTCCCATGACGAGGAAATGGCATCAAAAGTAAATAATTATCTTAACCTTGACGAACCTTACAACGGTGAAGCTACTGTTTATCATTATCTTGAAATGCTCCGTGATGTGGTTGGTTTCGATAATCTTAAGAAAAAAGTGGTTAACCCTTTTAAAGGTAAAAAAATTGCCGCTTATTATGGTTGCCTGCTCTTACGTCCAAGTAAGGCCCTCGCTATGGACGACCCCGAAAACCCTACTATTATAGAGGACTTTATAAGGGCTATCGGTGCTACTCCTGTTATCTATGCTCAGCGTAATGAATGCTGTGGTGGTTATATTACTATGGAAGATAAGGCTCAGGCTTCAAAAAGAAGTTCTGATGTGATGAATTCCGCTCAGGCACAGGGGGCAGATATGATTATTACTGCCTGCCCTCTTTGTATGTATAACCTTAAAAAGAACTCTGGTTCTGAACTCCCTGTTTATTACTTCACTGAACCTCTTGCTGAAGCTCTCGGAGTAAAGGAGGCTGACAATGAATAATAATCTTAAAGAACAAGTTATTCGCTCAAGTGGTGTGAATGTCCTTAAATGTATGCGTTGCGGTAAATGCTCAGGTACTTGCCCTTCTTATGACGAAATGGAATACCACCCACATCAATTCGTTTACATGGTTGAAAAAGGTGATATTGAGTCCCTCATGAACTCTAAGTCAATTTATAAATGTCTGACTTGTTTCGCTTGCGTTGAACGTTGCCCTAGAAGTGTTGAACCTGCAAAAGTGGTCGAAGCTGTACGTCTTGCTACCGTCCGTCAACAAAATAATAATCATCTTATTCCAGACCAAATCCCTGCAATGCTTGATGATGATTTGCCTCAGCAGGCTATCGTTACAGCATTCAGAAAATATACTAAGTAAGGAGGAGATAATATGCAGAAAATAGGTGTATTTGTCTGTCACTGCGGTACTAATATCGCCGCAACTGTTGACGTTAAAGCAGTTGCAGAGGCTCTCAGCCATGAATCCGGAGTAGTTATCTCTCAGGAATATCAGTATATGTGCTCTGAGGCTGGTCAGAATCTTATTAAAAATGCTATAAAAGAATACGGTCTTACGGGTGTTGTTGTATGTTCATGTTCACCTCGTATGCACGAAAATACTTTCAGAAAGGCTGCCGCTTCTGCCGGTCTTAACCCTTATCTCGTTGAAATAGCTAATATCCGTGAACAATGTTCCTGGATTCATAAGGATATCGCAACAGCTACTGAAAAAGCCGTTATCCTTGGCAGAGCCGCTATTGCTAAGGTTCTTCTTAACGCTCCTCTCGTTGCCGGCGAAAGTCCTGTCGCTAAAAGAGCTCTCGTTATCGGTGGTGGTATCGCTGGTATCCAGACCGCTCTTGATATCGCTGAAGCTGGTTTCGATGTAGATATAGTTGAAAAAGAACCTACTATCGGCGGTAAAATGGCTCAGATTGACAAGACTTTCCCAACTCTTGACTGTGCCGCTTGTATCCTTACCCCTAAAATGGTTGAGGCTTCTCAAAATGAAAAAATTACTATCCACTCTTATAGTGAAGTGAGTGCAGTAAAGGGATTTGTAGGTAATTTCACTGCTACTATAAAGAAAAAGAAACGTTTCGTTGATGAAACAAAATGTACTGGCTGTGGTGCTTGTACTGAAGTCTGCCCAATGCAAAAAGTTCCTAACGCTTTTAACCTTGGTCTTAACAACAGAGGTGCTATCTATATTCCTTTTGCTCAGGCTGTACCTAAGGTGGCTACAATTGATGCAAATTACTGTCTTAAACTCCGTAAAGGCGAAGTCAATGACAAGGTCTGCGGCAAATGCTCACAGGCGTGTACAGTTGGTGCTATAAATTATCATCAGCAGGACGAATATATCGAACAGAAATACGGTGCAATCGTTGTTGCAACTGGTTTCAATCCGATTAAACTAGATAAATACGATGAATTCGCATACAACCAGTGTCCTGATGTCGTTACTTCTCTTGAACTTGAAAGACTTATGAATGCTGCCGGCCCTAATGGTGGTACTCTTCTCAGACCTTCCGATAAGACTCACCCGCATAAGATTGTTTTTGTTCAGTGTGTCGGTTCAAGATGCGACGACAGCAAGGGTAAGCCTTATTGTTCAAAAATATGCTGTATGTACACTGCTAAGCACGCTATGCTTATTCGTGAAAAATATCCGGATACAGAAGTTTATGTATTCTACATTGATGTTCGTACTCCTGGTAAGAATTTCGATGAATTCTATCGCAGAGCCGTTGAACAGTACAATGTCCATTACATAAAGGGCATGGTCGGTAAGGTTACTCCTAAAGCAAATGGTAAAATTGATGTTCAGGCTTCTGACCTTATTTCCAATGAACAACTTCATATCGATGCTGATATGGTAGTCCTCGCAACTGCTATTGAACCAGACAAGTCTGCACGTCCTCTCGCTACTATGCTTACAACTCAGATGGATACAAATGACTTCTTTACTGAGGCTCATGCTAAACTCCGTCCTGTTGAAAGTGCTACTGCTGGCATATTCCTTTCCGGTGCTTGTCAGGGCCCTAAGGATATTCCGGAAACTGTCGCTCAGGCAAGTGCTGCCGCAGCTAAGGCTATCGGTCTTCTTGTAAAGGATAGTATCACTTGTAACCCATGTGTTGCTCATTCCAATGAACTTATGTGTAACGGCTGTTCAGCTTGTGAAAAAGTTTGCCCTTATGGTGCTATCACTTATCAGGATAAGGAATTCAGAATGCCTGACCGTACAACAGCTATCAGGCGTGTTGCAAGCATTAACCCTGCTGTTTGTCAGGGCTGTGGTGCTTGTACAGTTGCTTGTCCTTCAGGTGCTATGGACCTTAACGGTTTCTCTAACAGTCAGATTATGGCGGAGGTAGACGCAATATGCAAGTAAATGATAATAAAGATTTTCAGCCCCTGATTGTAGCATTCTGCTGTAACTGGTGTTCTTATGCAGGTGCAGACCTTTCAGGTACTAACAGACTGAATTACCCCACTAATGTAAAAATAATCAGAGTACCATGTTCATGCCGTGTAAACCCTATGTTCATTCTCAGAGCTTTTCAGAGAGGTGCAGATGGCGTTATTCTTTGTGGTTGTCACCCAGGTGACTGTCACTATACATCAGGCAACTATTTCACAAGAAGACGTATGACTCTTCTCTTTAGTATGCTTGATTTCCTCGGTATCGAACGTGACCGTACAAGAGTAGAATGGGTTTCCGCTGCTGAAGGTGCTAAGTTCGCCGCTACTATGAACGAATTCACCGAAGCTGTAAAGAAACTCGGCCCTAACCGCAGATTGGAGGATTTACGATGCAGGAAGCAATAATCAGCAAGGCAAAACAATTGCTCGCTGACGGTACAGTAAACCGTGTTATCGGCTGGAAAAGAGGCGAGTTTGCTTATGACATCACTCCAGCTGTTTTTGAATCACCGGAAGAAATAGATTCTGATTTCGTATATGATGATTTCACTGCTGCTAATGTTTCAAAGTATCTCGTTAAGGAAAGTAAAAAAGAAGGTAAAGTCCTTGTCTTCCTTAAACCTTGCGACACTTACAGCCTTAATCAACTTACTAAGGAACACCGTGTTAACCGTGATAATGTTTATGTTGTCGGTATTCCAAGCGATGGAAAACTTGATATTGAAAAAATTAAAGCTAATGGTATCACTGGTATCACAGGTGTTGAAAGAAACGGAGATATCCTTAAAATAAATACTATCTACGGCGAAGAAACTATGCCTGTTTCCGATGCTATGAGCAATAAGTGCCTTAGCTGTAAAAGTAAAAAACATGTTACTTATGATGAACTTATAGGCGAAGATGGTGAAGTTATAAATTCTGACCGTTTCGATATGGTAGAAAAACTTGAAAATATGACCTCTCAGGAACGTTATGATTTCTGGAGAAATGAACTGTCAAAATGTATCCGCTGTAATGCTTGCCGTAACGTTTGTCCGGCTTGTACCTGCGAAAACTGTGTATTTGATAACCCTGATTCCGGCGTGTCAAATAAAGCTCCGGCTGACAGCTTTGAAGAAAATATGTTCCATATTATCCGTGCTTTCCATGTCGCTGGAAGATGTACTGATTGTGGTGAATGTTCAAGAGTCTGTCCTCAAAATATTCCTCTCCATCTCCTTAACAGAAAGTTCATTAAGGATATTAACTCCCTTTATGGCGAATATCAGGCAGGAGCAGATACAACTTCAAAAGCTCCTCTCAATAACTACACTAAGGAAGATTGTGAAGCAAGTATAGTTCATGAAAGGGGTGTTGAATAATGCTTAAAATCGCTATCGAAAAACTTGATGATTTATTTAGGGCCGTTGCTGAACAACAAACCCTGTATATTCCGGCTGACCGCAAAGATGGTGCTTCTGAATATACAAAGTACGAAGATGGTATGAAACTTAGCAAAAATTTGAATACACTCCGTAGTGCTAAGGATTTCTTCTTCCCACAAACCGAAAACCTTGCCGACTTTAAAATGGAAGGCAAGAAAATTGAAGTTATTGATATACGTGAAGAAGCTGAAGATTTCGTTATTTTCGGCGTCCGTGCCTGCGATGCAAGAAGCTTCTCTATCCTTGATAAGGTTTTCCTCAGTGAACCTGTTGACAGCTATTACAAAAACCGTCGTGAACATGGAACAGTAGTAACTATGGCTTGCACTAAACCCGCTGAAACTTGTTTCTGTGGTACTTTCGGTATAGACCCTACTGAACCTGAAGGCGATGTGTCTTGCTGGTCTGATAATGAAAGCATTTTCTTCAGACCTAATAACGACAAGGGTCAGAAGTTTATTGACTCTGTCTCCGGACTCCTTGAAGAAGGAAATACAGATAAACTTGATGAAACTAAAGCTAAAACCAAAGAAATCCTCGCAAAACTTCCTCTTGCAAACCTATCTACTGAGGCTTTCGGCGGAGATAGGCTTATGGAACACTTTAAGTCTGAAAAATGGGCTGAACTCTCTGAAAGTTGTCTTGGCTGCGGTACTTGTACTTTCGTTTGCCCAACTTGTCAGTGCTACGATATCAGAGACTTTAATACCGGTCATGGTATTAAACGTTTCCGTTGCTGGGACTCCTGTATGTACTCCGATTTTACTAAAATGGCTCATGGTAATATCCGTAACTCTCAGCTTGAACGCTTCCGTCAAAGATTTATGCACAAACTTGTATATTTCCCTTCAAACAATAACGGCGAATTCGGTTGTGTGGGCTGTGGAAGATGTCTTTCAAAATGCCCTATCTCTATGAATATCGTCAAGGTAATGAAAGCATTGGAGGTAAAATAATGATTAATGATACATTAATTCCTTACATCGGGGTTGTTACCGATATACGAGAGGATACTCCTGATGTAAAAACTTTCAGAGTTAATGCTATTGCTGAAGATGGCACTGTCGGCGGTAAGGTATTTGAACATATGCCTGGTCAATGTGCAATGGTTTCTGTTCCTGGTGTAGGTGAAGGTATGTTCTCTATTACCTCTTCTCCTACAAATAAGGAATTTATGGAATTCAGCATAAAAAAATGTGGTTGCCTTACATCATGGCTTCACGCTATGGAAGTGGGTCAGCAGATTACAGTCAGAGGCCCTTATGGTAATCATTTCCCGGTTGAAACAGAACTCAAAGGCAAAGACTTACTCTTTATCGCTGGTGGTATAGGTCTCGCTCCTCTCCGTTCAGTTATAAACTATGTCCGTGATAATCGTGCAAATTATGGCGATGTTCAGATAGTTTACGGCTCACGTTCCAAAGATGACCTCGTTGACTATCAGGAAATAATCAATGAATGGATGAAAGATGACGGTATTACTGTTAATCTTACTATCGACAGAGAACAGGAAGGCTGGGACGGTCATGTCGGTTTCGTTCCTAACTATGTAAAGGAACTTAATCCTTCCCTTAGTAAAACCGTTCTTATATGTGGCCCTCCGATTATGATAAAGTTTACTCTTGCCGGACTTAAAGAACTTGGTTTCACTGAAACTCAAGTATATACAACTATGGAACTTCGCATGAAATGTGCTGTCGGCAAGTGCGGACGTTGCAATATCGGTGACAAATACGTCTGCAAGGACGGCCCTGTGTTCCGTTTCGACCAGCTTGACGAACTGCCTGACGAATATTAATAAGGAGTATTGAACATGGAAAATATGTTAAACGTTTACCTGTTTGGCAAAAAATATCAGGTGCCGGCAGGATTGACTATAATGACGGCTATGGAATATGCCGGTTATGAACTTGTTAGAGGTTGCGGCTGCCGTAATGGCTTCTGCGGTGCTTGTGCTACTATCTACAGAATTAAAGACAAACAGGAACTTCATGCCTGTCTTGCCTGTCAGACAGAAGTTCAGGAAGGTATGTATGTCGCTACACTTCCATTCTTCCCACTTGTAAAACAAATCTATAATATAGAAGAAATTAAACCCGATGCTCAGCTTATGATGCAACTCTACCCTGAAATATATAGTTGTATCGGCTGTAACGCTTGTACTAAGGCTTGTACTCAGGAACTTAATACAATGCAGTATATCGCTTACGCTCAGAGAGGCGAATTCGATAAGTGTGCTGAAGAATCTTTCGACTGCGTAATGTGTGGTGTATGTTCTTCCCGTTGTCCTGCCGGTATTTCACACCCACAGGTTGCTATGCTCGCAAGAAGACTTAACGGTAAGTATATCGCTCCCGAATGCGGACACCTCGCTGACCGTGTAAATGAAATCAATGAAGGTATCTTCGATGAAAAAATCGCTGAACTTATGGCTAAATCAGTAGATAACGTTGAAGAAGTTAAAAACCTTTATAACAATCGTGAGATTGAAAAGTAAGGAGGAGCAGTAATGTATAAAATTGATAAGCTTAATGAGCTTGCAAAAATAGTTGCAGCTAAAAGACCTGAAAATGCAGCTCTCGAACCAAGAAGAATGACTGCTGATGAAAAGGATAATCTCCTTGCAGAATTCCACCCGGATTACAGACAAGACCAGTTCTGTACTCTTGAAGTTGGTGTTAATAAGGGGGGTAAAGTCCCTACACAACTCGCTGAACTCCTTCAGGGTCATAGCAGAATTAATCCTGCTGATGTAGACCTCTCAAATCCTGATTATGATACAGATGTACTTATTATCGGCGGCGGCGGTGCTGGCTCTTCCTGTGCAATTGAAGCAGATGAAGCAGGCGTTAAGGCTATGATAGTTACAAAACTCCGTATAGGTGACGCTAATACAATGATGGCTGAAGGCGGTATTCAGGCTGCTGATAAACCTAATGATTCTCCGGCTATCCACTATGTTGACGCTTTCGGTGGCGGTCACTTCGCCGCAAAACCTGAACTTGTAAAAAAACTTGTTACAAAAGCTCCTGAAGCTATTCAGTGGCTTAATAAACTTGGCGTTGAATTCGATAAAGAAGCTGACGGTACTATGATTACTACTCACGGCGGTGGTACTTCCAGAAAGAGAATGCACGCTGCTAAGGATTATTCAGGTGCTGAAATTATGAGAACTCTTCGTGATGAGGTTCTTAACAGAGGTATCCCAGTAATCGACTTCACTTCAGCTGTTGAAATTATCCTCGATGAAAATGGTAAGGCTGCTGGTGCTGTTCTTATGAATATGGAAACAAAGGAACTTATGGTTGCAAGAGCTAAAACTGTTGTTATCGCAACAGGTGGTGCTGGCAGAATGCATTATCAGGGCTTCCCGACTTCCAACCACTATGGTGCAACTGCTGACGGTCTTATCCTTGGATACAGAGTCGGTGCTAAACTCCGTGATGTCGATACACTCCAGTATCATCCGACAGGTACAGGCTATCCGGAACAGATTTTCGGTGCATTGGTTACTGAAAAAGTTCGTTCACTCGGTGCTAAACTCATTAATATCGATGGCGAAGTTTTCATGCACCCACTCGAAACTCGTGACGTAACTGCTGCTTCAATAATCCGTGAATGTACTGCAAGAGATAAGGGTATTGAAACTAATCTCGGTAAGGCTGTATGGCTCGATACCCCTATGATTGAATATAAGAACGGCGAGGGTACTATCGAAAAGAGAATCCCTGCAATGCTTAGAATGTTTGGTAAATACGGTATAGATATTCGTAAAGAGCCTATCCTTGTTTATCCTACACTTCATTACCAGAACGGTGGTCTTGACATTACTGATGAATGTGCAACAGATGTTGAAAATCTCTTTGCTGCTGGTGAAGTAGCTGGTGGTATCCACGGCAGAAACAGACTCATGGGTAACTCTCTCCTCGATGTTATCGTATTCGGAAGAAACGCTGGTATCTATGCTGCTGCTAAGGCTAAGGAAACTGCTACTCCTGAAAATCTTACTCTTGAACATATAAATAAGTTTAATGCTGAACTTGAATCAGCTGGTATTGATACAGGTAAGGTTTCTCCTATGCTTCTCCCACATTATGCAAGAAAAAAATAATTAGCTTAAAACCGACGGGCATTTCTGTGTTCGTCGGTTTGTGCAGTTATATATGAATAGTGATATTGCACAAAAAAATGCTTTATCACACTAAAATTTAATAGAAAAGAGGTTGTAGATTATGGAATTAATCTCAGCAGGAAGTTTTTCCATTGCTATCAAGGAAATTACTTTCTTTATGTTCGCTGTACTTGTGATTACAGCTTTAGGTTATCTGCTTGGCAGAATAACTGTTAAGGGTATATCCCTTGGTACTGCCGGAGTATTTATTGTTTCACTCGTTTATGGTTGTCTTTTATACAGTCATCTTGGCGATAACCTTATGATAGGTGATACAACCTATATTAAAAGTGCTTTGAAAATTATAGAAAATCTTGGACTAATATTATTTGTAACATCAGTAGGCTTTATTGCCGGCCCAAGTTTCTTCGGTAACTTTAAAAGAAACTTTAAATCATACGTTCTTCTTGCACTTATTATAATTGTCTCCGGTGGACTCGCATGTGGTGCTTGTATTCTTATTGATACTGGTATCTCAGGTGACCCTGTTGAAAATGTTTCAGCTATGTTTGTAGGACTTCTTTCTGGTTCACTTACAAGTACACCTGCATTCTCAGCGGCAAAGGCTACTGTTGCCGGTCGTGCTAATGGAGAACTCCTCGAAGACCTTGTAACTGTTGGTTATGGTATTGCATATCTCTTTGGTGTAATCGGAGTTGTATTCTTTGTTCAGCTTGTTCCTAAATTTGTAAAGGCTGACATGAAAGCTGAACGTGAAAAGCTTATTACTGCTGATGCAAGCGGTTCAAAAAAGAAAAAAGACAGAAAACTTATTGAAATGGACGACTTTGGATTCATGCCTTTTGCACTTGCAGCAATCATTGGTATATTTGTTGGTTCAATTAAAATCGGTAACTTCTCTCTTACAACAACAGGTGGTTGTCTTTTCGCATCACTCATATTTGGTCACTTTGGAAGCTTTGGTGCAATGTCTGTTACTCCAAAAGAAAGCACACTTAAAGTATTCAGAGAATTCGGACTTGTTCTTTTCCTTATAGGTGCCGGAATCTCTGGCGGTGCAAACTTTATCGAACACTTTAAAGCTGTTTATTTCCTCTATGGAATTATAATGACTATTGTTCCTATGATTATTGGATTTATATTTGCAAAATATGTCCTTAAACTTAGCCTGCTCAATAATCTTGGTGCAATTACAGGTGGAATGACTTCAACTCCTGCTCTCGGTACTCTTATAAGTACAGCAGGAACAGAAAATATCGCTGCTGCTTATGCTTCAACATATCCTATAGCTCTTATTGCAGTAGTAATTGTTTCACAAGTTTTACTTATAATGTTTAAATAAAAACAAAAACGTTCCTTTCGGGGAACGTTTCAGTCTGTTGAAAAAGGTCTAGTATAAATCTGGACTTTTTTTATAT
>CAZTUV010000051.1:0-11957 GCA_964616595.1 uncultured Alistipes sp. | reverse complement strand
AGCACTTGTTGTAAATCTACATAACTCAGCACCATCAAGCAATATCGTACAATTAACATTACTATCAGAAGCTATTCCAAATGCCAAATCATAATGCTGATTTGCCGGAGAATCAATACGGAATTTAAATGATTTCTGACCATCAGTACCAAATCCTGTGACGTATCCACCACCACTGTAACCATAGCGTTCATTAGTCGGAATAAGTCCGTTACTGATTCTTTCACGTTCTGCCTCATAAAGGTCACCAGCATATGAATGTTCAATTTCCGGATAAGATACAGGACTTTCTTCAAAAGTCACCGTTGTTGGTTCTGTAACTGTTTCAGTAGTAGTTTCGGTAACAGTTTCTGTAACTGTTTCTGAAACTGTGTTCGGTTCTGAATTGCCATTTTTATCTGAACTGCAAGCAGTTAAAGCAAAAACAGATGAAACTGTCATAACTGCAACAGATATACATTTAAAAATATTCATTTTTTTCCTCCAATAATTTTCTAAGCCTTTATGTACGAACTATATATGAATTACCTTTTTTGGTTGCAAAAATTATAACACCATTTTCTATTCTTGAACTAACTGTTTCTCCATCACATACAATGCTTACAATACAATTAGTCCGCAAATGACATTCCCCACCGAAGTCTGAAGTAATAACAGCAGATTTAAGCTTACCATTCTGCCATTCTATATCCACACCAAAACCACCTTTGGCACGCAATCCGTTTATATAACCACTACTCCATTCCTCAGGAAGAGCAGGTAAAATATTTATTTCGTTATCGCAACACTGTATCAATGATTCTGTAATTGCGGACGCTCCACCAAAATTTCCATCTACCCTGAAAAGAGGACTATTATTAATCATATTTGGAGCGGTTGAATAAGCCAATAAATTCTTGATATTTTCATAAACCATACGTCCATCATAAAGTCTTGCCCACATATTAGCAATCCAGGCACAACTCCAGCCCGTATGACCTCCGCCGTGAATAAGCCTCCTTATAAGTGTAGCTCTTGAAGCATCAGCAAGTTTCGGAGTTTTATAAGGCGAAATCAGACTTGCAGGGTGAAGTGCAAAAAGTTGTGAAATATGTCTGTGACCTACTTCAACTTCATCATAATCAACAGCCCATTCTTTAATCTGACCATACTTACCTATTTCTGGTTGTGGAAGTTTTTTCAACATTTCTTTTAACTTTATTGAAAATTCCTCATCTGTTCCAAGGATTTCAGCAGATTTAATAACGTCCTCAAAAAGAACAGTTATTATTTGAGTATCCATTGATGCACCCATACAAAGACAACCTTTTACGCCTTCAGATGTAAGATAAGTGTTTTCCGGCGAAACTGATGGACAAGTGACAAGTTGACCATTAGCGTTTTCTATGAGATAATCGACAAAAAATTCAGCTGATTCTTTCATAATATGATATTTTTCCGAAAGAAAATCCTTATCAAGAGTATACTCATAATGTTCAAAAATATGTAATGCAAGCCATGCCCCGCCTGTCACCCAAATAGTAGACGGTAAAAATATATCTTGTGGAGCAGTATCGCCCCATATATCCGTATTGTGATGACATACAAAACCTCTTTCAATTCCATACATTTCCCTGGCGGTAATACGACCGTTTTCACAAACACGTTCCATAAGGTCAAACAACGGCAAATGACATTCAGATAAATTACAGCTTTCTGCAATCCAGTAATTCATTTGTGTACTGAAATTAACACTATAACGACTACCTAATGATGGTATCATATCTTTATTCCATATGCCTTGAATATTCATAGGCTGACTGCCGGCACGGCTTGCGGAAATCATAAGATATCTGCTAAAATTAAAATAAAGTTCAATCAATTTATTATCATGAATAAGACGCTGACATTCTTTATTATCAAGTTTATTACCCTTTAAGCGTTCAATTCTTCTGTCAGTTGTAAGTAATGATATATTTTCCTCACCAGAATTGTCATTCAGCGAAAACTCCACACGGTTAAAAAGTTCTTTATAGTCGTTTGCATGACGGTAAAAAAGTTCATCATACTCACATTGCAAAGCCATTTCCACATCAATCTCGGCTGATTCCTGAAAATATTCAGTATAGAAACTCGTCTTGGCTGAAAAAACTATCATAACTTCATCTGCATTTTTTACAGAGATTTTATTTCCAATAGTTTTTATAGTACCTCCATAAGATTTTGCACCGACTATTCCGGCAAAGAATATTCCATTACTGCTACCTGTTCCGCCAGTATACAGAATCATATTTTTTCCGCAAGGTCTGTTATCATCATAATAGTCATCACGACCGTCTATATAGCAGGAAAGCGTTATTGACTGTGCTTCTGATGCTGTAATATGTATAACCATAACTTCATCAGGTGCTGAAACAAATACTTCCCTTGTATACACAACATCATTCACACTGAATGAAACTTCCGTACAAGCATTTGAAAGGTCAAGACTACGTGAATAGTTCTTAACTTTTCCGTCAAACTCCATATCTATATACAAATTTCCTAAAGGCATATAACGTCGCATATCCGGAGTAACGCCCTGCATCTTTTCAAAAGCGATTTTTTCAGCTTCTGGAATATTTCCGTTCCTGATAAGTTCACGAACTTCTGCAAATCCTTCTTTTGCATCAGGATTGACACGATGACGCAATCCTCCTGACCATATAGAATCTTCATTTAAAATAATAAGTTCATTTTCAGGTTTTCCATAAACCATACCACCTATTCTTCCGTTTCCGACTGGAATAGCACAGGTATATTCTTCTGCCGGACTATCATATTTAAGTATAGTTTCTGTATTCATAAGTTGTATCCTTTCTCATATGAGTTTTTATTTAATAAAATATATTCAGCCATCAACTTATAACCAGAGTTATAATTATGTGGTTTTGCAATAAAAAATGCTATAAATTAAATCTATCCTGATATCATGATTCTATATTATATCACACTTCAAAATTATTTGCAAATATCCAATACAATTCTGAAGAAAATCATAAATCACAGCTTTAAAGCAAGTAATGTTTTATACAAATAGACAACATTTTAACTTAAAAGTCATAAAATGTCAGATAAGGAAACATCAAAAATTACTTCCAATTAAAAAATTTCTAAAAATGATGACAAATATGGTATAATATGGTATAATAATTTGTGTATAACATATTTTCAGGAGTGTGATAAAATAAAATGAATCAAACAAACAGTAAAAATAAAACCAATAAAAAAGCTAAAAATAAATATACTCAGCTTGCTATGAACACTATGGTATTTGCCATAGGAAACTTTGGTTCAAAAATACTTGTAATTCTTCTTACCCGTCTTTATTCAAGCAATATAAGCCCTGCCGACAGCAGTACAAAGGAACTTCTCGAAATTACTGCCAATTTTCTTATACCTATCTTTACCTTTTCAATGAATGAGGCTATAATAAGATACGGTCTTGACAAAAAATATAAAAAGGCTGAAGTATTTTCAACTGCAATGACTCTTAATCTTATTGGATTAGGACTTATGTTTATAATAGTACCCATTTTAAAAATCATACCATTTCTTAATTTTATAGATGGCTACACAATATTATTACTTATTTACGTATGTACTTCTGCACTACGTTCAATGTGTTCACAATTTGTAAGAGCTAAAGGTTTTGTAAAACTATATTCATTTGACGGAATTCTTGCAACTTTAACTTTATTCATATTTAATGTGATATTTATCTCCAGACTTCACTGGGGTGTAAAAGGATTCATGCTTTCTGTAATACTTTCGGATTTAAGTTCTGCTCTGTTTCTTTTTTGCATTGCCAACCTGCAAAAATATTTCAAAATAAAATATTATAACAAAAAACTTGCAACCAGCATGATGAGATTTTCGCTCCCTCTTATTCCAACTACTGTCATGTGGGTAATAACAGGATTTTCAGACAGACTTTTTATAAGATATATGAAAAGCGATGTGGTTACTCTTGGTGAAACTGCTGCCGGAATATATGGCTATGCCTCAAAAATTCCAAATCTTATTTCCATGATTTCAACAATATTCTTTCAGGCGTGGAATATGTCAGCAATTACAGAAAACGACTCTAAAGACCGTAATAACTTTTATGGAAAAATATACAATGCATATGAATCAATATTATTTATTGCATCAGCACTTCTGATTGCCTGTGTAAAAATCGTATCGCCATTTCTTGTAAGTTCAAAGAACTTCAAAGAATATGAAGATGTATATATATATACACCAATACTTATAATAGCGGTACTCTTTATGTGTTTAGACCAGTTTTTAAGCAGTATATATACAGCTACCAAACATACAAAAAACTCATTCTGGACAAGTTTTGTAGCAAGTATAGCAAATATAGTTATGAATTATTTTCTCATTCCGGTATGGGGAATACAAGGTGCATCAATTGCAACATTTATAAGTTATTATCTTTGTTTCTGGTCGAGAATAATTGATGCAAGATATTATGTACCTTTCAAATTCAATGCTTTCCGTTCAACAGTCAACACAGTGGCTATTTTTCTGATGTCTGTACTGATAATAAAGTCCCCTGCATTTTATGGATTCTGGGTATTTGTTCTGTTAATGTTTGTATTGTTTATAAATTACAATGCAATTATGATAACCGCTAAAAAATTGTTAAAGAAATAGGAGGAATTATTATGCCAACACCACACAATAATGCATTAAAAGGAGACATTGCTGAAACAGTTATTATGCCTGGTGACCCTCTTCGTGCAAAATTTATTGCAGAAAATTATCTTGAATCTCCCATATGTTATAATGAAGTCCGTGGTATGTTAGGTTATACTGGTACTTACAAGGGAATTCGCATATCCGTTCAGGGAAGCGGTATGGGTATGCCTTCAATGGGAATATATTCATGGGAACTTTTTACGGAATATGATGCGAAAAATATAATCCGTACAGGCACAGCAGGTGCTATTGCTGATAATGTAAATTTAAGAGATATAATAATCGCTATGAGTGCAAGCACAAATTCCAATTTTGCATCACAATACCAACTTCCCGGAACTTACGCTCCAACTGCATCATGGGAAATCCTTTCAGAAGCAGTTGAAGTTACAAAGGGAAAAAATATAAATTATCATGTTGGAAATATTTTTTCAAGTGATACTTTCTATGATGATTCCAACAGCTTATCACAATGGAATAAAATGAACGTTCTTGGTATAGAAATGGAAACAGCCGCCCTTTATATGAACGCTTCAAGAACAGGAAAAAATGCCCTCTGTATATTAACTGTTTCCGATTGTCCTTTAAAAGGTCTGTCTACCAGTTCAGAAGAAAGACAAACAAGCTTTCGTGATATGATGGAAATCGCACTTGACACTGCAATAAAAATTTAAGATTATTTCAAGGTTTGTGATATATAATAATAAAAGGATTAAGAAATCCCCCGATTCCCCTTTTGTATAACCTGTTTTTCATGCCGTATTCTTGCATTAAAGAGTACGGCAAATTTCTTTATATCGTATTTTTTCTATCATAATGCTATAATAATAAATTTTGTCAAAAAAATCTATTGACTTTTCTGGAAAGATATGTTATATTATTATAATAACTTTCCATGAAGGATAAGTTTATTTCGGAATTGAAGGAGGAATATTTGTGATTGCCGGAGTTTCAACAGCTTGTCTGTACCCTATGCCACTTGAAGAAAGTTTATATAGTCTTGCTGTTAACGGAATTTCCTGTACTGAAATATTCATAAATACTCATTCCGAACTTAAAAAAAGTTTTTCGCATAATATATTACAGCTTCTGAAAAGATTTGATGTTAAATGCATATCCGTTCACCCATTTACCAGCGAAATGGAAACTATGATGTTCTTTTCTGACTATGAAAGACGTATCGATGATATTCTGGAATATTATAAGCTCTATTTCGATTTTATGAATACCATAGGAGCTAAGGTCTTTGTTTTTCATGGAAGTAAAAACGGTTCGGGTAAAAGCAGGGAACTTTTTTGCGAACGATATAGTCGGTTGTGGCGGCTTGGAAAGACTTTCGGTATAAAAACAGCACTCGAAAATGTCTCAAGGTGCCAGAGTGCATCATCTGCATTTGTACGTGATGTCGCTAATATGCTTGGAAGTGAATTTTCATTTGTACTCGATACAAAACAGGCAATACGTGCCGGAGAAAATCCAATGAATTTTATTGATGCTGTCGGAAAAAATCTTGTTCATGTACATATAAGCGATTCCGGAGAACTTGGGGATTGTCTCCCTATCGGCAAAGGTCGTTTTCAGTTTAAACAGTTTTTTGAAAAGCTTAATTCTTTTAATCCGGACTGTAATATAATACTTGAACTCTATCGTAGTAGTTTCGGTGGAATAAGTGAATTGGTTTCATGTTATAACATACTTGAAAAAATGCTTGCACCATATGGGAGGAAAAATATATGAGATGTCCATTCTGCGGATTTGAAGATTCAAAAGTAACGGATTCAAGACCTTCTGATGAAAAAACACGCCGTCGTAGAGAGTGTATGAAGTGTAAAGCACGGTTTACTACCTATGAAGTGGTGGAAATTCCTTTGCTTATGGTTGAAAAACGTGATGGTACATTTGAAACGTTTGACCGTGGTAAACTTATAAAAGGCATCTTTACAGCAATAAAAAAACGCCCTGTTACTATCGGACAAGTTTCTGAAATCGCAGATTATGTAGAAAATTATTATGCCAATGCTCTAAAAACAGTTGCACCATCAAGGGAAATAGGTGAAATAGTTTTGGAAAAACTTAGAGTTATTGACCCGATATCTTACATAAGATTTGCATCTGTATATAATGATTTTACAGATATAGAGAGTTTCGTGGCAACTATCAGTGAATTTGAAACAAGTGATTAAATATTTTTGATTAGAAATAACCTTGTTATTTTGGTTGTGAAAGGTTCAGAAGGAGAATATTATGGATATTGACAAGATTCTTGATAATTTCAATGATGAAAAAACAGCTTGTATGTTTGATTACAATGAAGTTAAAAAAAATATTATTCCAGCAGTATTACCATATTTGTTTCCAATATTGTTTTTTATTCCGATTATTGTTGATAAGAATTCAGTATTCTGCAAATTCCATTCAAACCAGCAGTTTACATGGCTTATTGTTACAATTATCATTGAACTGGTCAAGAAAATTATTGGAATAATCCCAATTATTGGCTGGATTGTCAATGTTGTTATTGATATTGCAATGTTAATTGTATCACTTAGCTTTATGTACGGTGCTTCAAAAGGAAAGGCTCTGAGATTACCTTTTGTTGGAAATTTAATAAAAATATTCTAATTTACAGAAAGACGTATTTTCCCGCCATCTTCACTGTAAATCATTGAAGCTACTACATTGTTGTCGTAAACTATAAGTTCGGCAAGAATATTTTTGTTTTCCGGACGAAAATTGAGAACCTCATAAACATAAATATGGGCATTCTTTCCTGCGTAATTACGAAGCGGAAGATTCTGACTTTCCTGAAAAGTAACATATTCTTCATAGTTTCCTGAAAAGTCTGATGGTATAATTATGTCTTTTTCAGCAATTTCATTGACTTCCCAACCGTGTAAAGCAAAATAATTTATACGTTCATCTGAAGTACCAGCAGGAATAGTTTCTGTTACTAAAATTTCAGGTTCAACGTTTTTTGAGGGAATGAAAAATATTGCACTATAAATCGCAGTGGCTATTAGTGAAAGAATAATAATTTTCTTTTTTTTCATAAATAAAATCCTTTCGTCTGATATTTCAGATTATGTTTTTAAAAGATTGGATAAATGCCATAAATCTGATGCAAAACCAGTAAGTATTATTTTTCTGGAGACCTTGATTAATTTTGTGTTATGATAAATAATATACCTGTAATTTTAAATTTATTCCGGAAGGTGAATCTATGACTTTATCGAGACTGGACAAATTTATATCCGAACGCACTGAACTTTCACGGAGTGCAATAAAACAACTTGTCGGTAAAAAGAAAATAATGGTTGACGGACAAATTGCTAAATCCGCTGATATGAAAATAAATCCTGATGTCGTTAAGGTTATTGTGAATGGTGATTCAATCCGCAATGAACGTTACAGATATATTCTCATGAATAAACCAGATGGATATGTATGTTCTACTTCAGAACATGACGGCAAAAATGTTATGAGTCTTGTTCCGGAAAATCTGCGTACAAAAAATATGTTTCCCGCTGGTCGGCTTGATAAGGATTCTTTAGGTGCATTGCTTATAACTGACGATGGCGACCTTGCTCATCGTATCTTATCACCTAAGCGTCATATATCAAAAATTTATATTGTGAAACTTGACAATCCCTTTCAAAGTAATTATGTTGATTTATTCAGAAACGGTTTAAAATTAGCATCGGGTGAACAATGTATGCCAGCAGAAGTAAGAAGATGCGAATCGTCCGAAAAACTAGCGTTTGTTCAGCTTTTTGAAGGGAAATATCATCAGGTAAAAAGAATGTTTTCAGCCGTTGGTAATAATGTACAGATTTTAATGCGTGTTTCACTTGGAAATCTTGTTTTACCCGAAAAACTGGGAACTGGTCAGTGTATGGAATTATTGCACAAAGATGTGGAAAACTTATTTTCTATACCTGATTTTGATTGTTTTTGTCACGATTTTGCTGGAATTTTTTCGGCAAATCTCATAAACAATTGGTCATAACTTTGTCAATTTAGCATCTTGAAAAATTTTTCAAAGTTTGCTATTATATTATTATAGCCGTTATTGTGATGTGAATCGGTAAAAAATTTTGAATTGGAGGACTAATTAAATGGCAGGTTTGAGCCTTAAACACATAAAGAAAATTTATCCGGGCAACGTAGAGGCTGTCCATGATACAACATTTGACATAAGAGATAAGGAATTTATCGTATTCGTTGGCCCATCAGGTTGTGGTAAGTCTACTACACTCCGTATGATTGCAGGTCTTGAAGAAATTTCTGAAGGTGAACTTTATATCGGTGACCGTCTTGTAAATGATATTGCTCCTAAAGATAGAGATATTGCAATGGTTTTCCAGAACTATGCTCTTTATCCACATATGACAGTTTTTGAAAATATGGCTTTCGGTCTTAAACTCCGTAAAGTTCCTAAAGATGAAATAGAAAGAAAAGTTAATGAAGCTGCTAAGATTCTTGACCTTACACACCTCCTTGACAGAAAACCAAGAGCTATGTCAGGTGGTCAGTGTCAGCGTGTGGCTCTTGGTCGTGCTATTGTTCGTTCACCTAAGGTATTCCTCCTTGATGAGCCTCTTTCAAACCTTGACGCTAAACTCCGTGCTCAGATGAGAACCGAAATTGCTAAGATTCACAAAAAGCTCGGTACAACATTCATCTATGTAACTCATGACCAGACTGAAGCTATGACAATGGGCGACAGAATCGTTTGTATGAAAGATGGCTGGGTTCAGCAGATTGATACTCCTCAGAAATTATATGATGAACCTAAAAATAAATTTGTTGCTGGATTCCTCGGTTCACCAATGATGAACTTTATCGACGCTACTCTTAAGTATGAAAGAGAATATGACCAGTATATAGTTGAATTTGGTTCTGCAAGAAATAAATTTGAAGTTATAGTTCCTGAATCAAAAGTAACTCGTGAACTTGGCAACTTCGTTGGTAAGGAAATTATCCTTGGTGTACGTCCTGAAAGTATTCATGATGAAGAAATGTATCTCTCAAATGCTACAACAGGCGTTATATCATGTAAGGTAGAAATTACTGAAATGATGGGTGCTGAAATTTATCTTTACCTCGATTGTGAAGGTATTCCGCTTACAGCAAGAGTAAGCTCCAGATCAACTGTAAGACCTGGCGATGAAGTTAGAATGGCTATCGACCCTAACAGAATCCATATCTTTGACAAGGAAACTGAAGATACTATTGTTAATTGATAAATATTTAAAAAATACGGCATTTTCTCATGTGGGAAAGTGCCGTTATCTATATATTGGAGGTCATTATGACAATAAGACAATATCTTGAATTACACCGTGAGGAAATGATTGATTTGCTCGCAGAACTCGTTTCTATAAAAAGCGTAAAAAATCCGGATAACAAGTATCCTTTTGGAGAACAGCCGGCAAAGGCTCTCGATATAATGTTGAAGAAATGCAAAGAGGCAGGATTTATTATTGAAAATGTCGAGAATTATGTAGGTTCAGCAGATTATGACTGTTCAGAACCAGCTTTGGGAATACTTACACATCTTGATGTTGTTCCGGAAGGAACTGGCTGGGATAGTGACCCTTATATTCTCAAACGCTCAGAAGGACGTTTAATCGGCCGTGGAACGTGCGACGACAAAGGCCCTGCTGTATCATCATTGTTCGCTCTGATGGCTGTTAAACAGCTTGCTATACCCCTTAAAAGAGGTGTCAGGTTGATATTCGGTACAGATGAAGAAAATGGTTCTTCTGACCTAGCATATTATAGAACTAAAAGAAAACTTCCTCCTATGGTTTTTACTCCAGATGGTGAATACCCAGTTATAAATGCTGAAAAAGGTATGATTAGAGTATATTTTTCTGCACCTTTTAGTGAAATCTCAATAAGTGCCGGCAAAGTTATCAATGCAGTTCCGGAACAATGTGTAATTAAGGTTGATGATGAAACTTTGGTTTATAACGGAAAGTCTGCCCATGCTTCCACACCTGAAAAGGGCGATAATGCTATAACAAAGTTTCTTAGTGAATATAATACGATAAATCCATTACTATGTGGATTGTCTGAATTATTTCCACATAATGAATTTGATGGTGAATCATGTGGACTTGGTTTTGAAGATGATATTTCAGGAAAGATGACCTGTGTATTATCGCTTCTTAATACCGAAAATAATATGCTTAAAGGTGGAATTGATATACGTTTTCCACTTGATAAGACATTAAACGAAATAAGTTCAATAATATGCAGTTCACTTGAAAAAATCGGTTTTAAAATAGATTCCTGTGAGGGAACAGAACCACATATTACAGATGAAAACAGTAAATTTGTCCAGTCATTACTCAGAGTTTATGAACGTGTTACGGGTGATAAGGGACATTGTATCGCAATAGGTGGCGGAACGTATGTTCATGAAATAGACGGGGGAGTAGCGTTTGGAGCAGAGTTTCCAAATGAGGACGGAAATATGCATTCTGCCAATGAATTCATAACAGAAGAAAATCTTATAAAAAATGCTGAAATAATGGCAGAGGCTATAATTGAATTATGTGGATAACTTTTTAATAATTGAATTCTGAAAAATTCAGCAAAAAGGGGACTGATTCTATATGCAGTCCCTTTTTATGGAAATTATTGATTATCTGATTCATTGTAATCATGCGTATTTGTTTCACCTTCAATACCATCAATTACATCATCAATGGCATTATCAGCACCATCAATAATGTCTCCTACTGCATCTTCTGCTCCATCAATTATATCTTCTCCAACATTTCTTTCATCAGTGGTATTTTCGGTGTTTTTTTCCTTGGCAATGGTAGTGCTTTTATTTGTATCAACATTTCCGTCATCATCAGTGCTATAATGAGAATTGTTTTCATCATTTTTTTTGGTAGTCTTTGATTCTGTACTATGAGTTTCTGTACTTGTGGTATCTTCAGTTGTAATATATTCTGTTGTTATCATTTCACCATCTGAAGAATATGAATCATCTTTATTTCCACACGAAACAAATGCTAAACAACTAATTAATATGGAACAGGTTAATAAAATATTTTTCATAACAATCAAATCCTTTTCATGAAATCACTACATAAATTTTCAGCAGTGTATAATTATTGTTTACGCAAATTTGTTATTTATCCGGAATTTTTTCAAATTTTTGTTTTCATTAATTTGAAAGAAATAATATAGACGATATATAATAAATGTTATAT
>CAZTUV010000050.1:0-12133 GCA_964616595.1 uncultured Alistipes sp. | reverse complement strand
TAAATTTTTAACCCCGATGTCAAATCTGATATCGGGGTTTTTGGACAGGCTGAGACTGACTATTATAATAATCAGTCTTTTTTTATTATCTTCTGAATTTAAAGGCAAACAATAATCCTCCACAAAGTAATAATACAGATATTCCAAACAAAATATATGACATTGTATTATTTTCAGAATTATTATTCTGTGATTCCTGCATACTGTTAAAATCAGGCATTTCACCATTCATATTGAAAGAGCTTTTGTTATCTGCATTGAAGTTTTCATCTTTATTATCGGATTGCATATTACCATTTTCATCTGTTGGAATTTCTCCACCAAAATCATCAGGGGGTTGTATATCACCTATTTGAGGCATACTCTCAGATTCAAAATCCATATTAGCGGTATTCATCATACTCGACTGTTCTGTGTTTGGTTTATCCATTCCGCCAAATCCACCTTGACCCATATTACCTCCCATATCCATAGTTCCCATATCAGAAAGGCTAATATATGATGCATCAATAAGACAAGAGTCATCAGCTGACTGTCCTTCAGATGTAGATGGAATTATTCCATCAAGTTGTCCCTGTATACTTTCAATTCTGAGTTGACAGAAAGTCTTGATTGTACTTACACCTGTTTCAAATTCTTCATATGTACAGAATTTTGTAGGGTCTTTTTCAACATATGGTGAAATAAGTTCCGCTGTATCATCGATAATTGAATCTATATCAATACTATTTATAAATTCCTCAAAGTACTGATGATATAATTCAGTATATTCATCATTTTCAAAAATCCAGTTAATCATAGGACGGTCACTCATATCTCCTGAAACAGGTGTATCTATCGGAGAATTAACCTGACCTGTCGCATCGTTTGACTGAAATGTCCCAAATGCAAGATTGTAATCCCATGGAATCATAGATAATTGACCGTCATCTTCATAGAGATAATAATTATGAATCATTGAACCGGTATAGCTATCACCATTACATACAAAATTGTGAACTACAAAATATCTGATAACTTTTTCTATATCAATAATGTTTTCAATATCAGAATTTTCACTCAAGCTTTTCAGCGACGAAATTAGCCTGCTCTTATCTGAATCAGAAATAACAGTTTTAGCACTATTGAAAATATTTGAATAACTATCTGGATTGTCATCGATATATTGAAGCTTTACATCATCGCTTCCCATACCGCCACCAAAATCTCCCATATCTGGCATCTCAAATCCGCCATTTTCCATGTCTGAAAAATCAAAATCTTCAGGAACTTCTATATTTTCAGGCATTTCTCCCATCATACCAAATGGTGAAAAATTATTCTGAGATGCATTTTCATTATTGAAATCCGGCATATCTCCATTAAAATCAAACTTATCTGCAAAATCTTCCATATTACCACCGAAACTTATACTATCCGGTTTATAAAGGTTTCCATAGTTACTTCCGTAATTGCGTTCAAGGAAACCTTCTTCAATACCTTCAACTGCAAGATACAGTCCCCAGTCCTGACCATTTACAGTAATATAAACATAACTGCAAAGAGGAGAATCAACACCAAATTCACTCATCATTTGATAAGTAAGGTAATCTTTCATATACGTGTTATCTTGAATTATATTGTTAAGACATAGTTTGTCAAGACCATAATAATTTATATTTTTATCATACTTATCAAATTCAATCTTAAAACTATAACGTTCACTATCCATCGAAGAAACATTACTAAGTGAGGTATTACCCTTGCATCTGATAGCAATGTTTTTATATGCCTCACCATCGATTACAGCAGAACATTCGGAATACTCCTCACTTTGTGCAGTTTCAAGCAAATCTTCCCAATCATTGTCATTTATAACAATATCGATTGTATGCACCTTTGAAGTATCAAATAATCTGTTTTCATAACCCATAGCATTTGCAGTTTTAGTAATACCAAAAGCTTCTCCGTTCATCAAAAGCAATGATAACAGAACCGAAATCACAATAGCAATTATACATATACGGTCAATATTCTTATGTGTGGACATATCATCACCTTAACCCATATATTCGCCATTATAACTTACAAGTACAGCACTTTGTACGCCGTTCATATCAGCAATCGTATTGATAAAATCTGTATTTTCATCTTTCAGACGAATTTCCATATTAAGTTCAATTTCATTTTTCTGTGCAGATTTACTCTTAACAACACTACGTTCTGTATGCGACTTAAGAAATTCCTGTACTTGTTTTTCTGCATTATGGTTTTCACATCGTACGACCACAATATATGGGTGAATATGAGACTTTTTATTTACAAATACAAGCAGGATAACTCCAATAACTACACTTCCTATTACAGCAAGAGGAATCATACCAGCAGCAATAATAATACCAACACCAATTGACCAGAAAAGAAAAGCTATATCCAGTGGTTCTTTTATCGCAGTACGGAAACGCACGATTGAAAGAGCTCCCACCATACCAAGTGAAAGAACTACATTACTTGTAACAGCAAGAACTACAACAGTTGTAATCATAGTAAGTGCAATAAGAGTTACCCCAAAGCTTGATGAATACATGACCCCATTAAAAGTCTTTTTATAAACCATAAAAATGAAAAGTCCTATTCCAAATGCAATAACAAGTGCAATTATTATATCAAGTATACTAACACTTGTCATACTTTCCAGAAAACTTGATTTAAAAATATCATTAAAACTCATTATTTCAATCTCCTTTTATTTTTTTAACCATATATACGGCAAGTTGCGTATTTGGAAAACGCAGATGTATGCCTGCTCTCAAGCTGTACGGCATCACGAATAACAGATGGCAAAAATTCGTCCCATTTCACTTCAAGAATAATCGGGGCATCTCCTGCTGGAATAGTAATACATTCAGTATTCAGGAAATCTGTACATAAAAGACCTGTTCTTATATTGTAATCCAGTGTAACACGAACATTCCCTGGTGCATATACAAATGGTTCTCTTGTATAATCTACGATTGTTTTAGGCCTCATTCCTTGTGATATAATTTTTATATACAGTTCACGAACAAGTGGTTGTTCAGAATTCATCATCCAGTCATAATTACCGTCAACAATTGCTTGTGCCTGCGTTTCTGAAAGACTTGCACTTTGTTTGTTGCCAAGGCTGTTAAACTTAGATTTCTTTTCAAGATGAATAAACTTTGTATTGCCATTGTAATAACGTATACGGAATTTTTCACGGATATTTATACCATCAATTTTTTCACGGAGTGCCTTATCATAAATATTATCAAAATAAAGACTACGTATAAAATATTTGCCATCTATTGCGTGTTTATCTGTTTGCATTACAGCACGGAGCCGTTGACGTATTGCTATCATATCTGAAAAATTCAGTTCATGTTTCCATTCATGACGAAAATCCATTTTTCTTCACCTCTTTTCTTTTATTATTTTAACAGCTTTTACTGAATTAACGCTGAAAGTAATTTTTTAAATATGAAAAATCAGTGAAAAAGTAATGAAATCTGTTTGCTAAAACGGTTTTCAGCTTAATTTCAGCAAGATATAGTAATATAATAATATGGGAGGAATAATACAATGAAAATACTTGTTATAGAAGATGAAAAATTACTTGCCGATTCAATTTGTAATCTGCTTGAATCCAAAGGATTTGAAACGGAATCCGTGTATGACGGAAAAACCGGAAAAGAATACGCAGAACTGGGAATATATGACCTTTTAATACTTGATGTTATGATGCCGGAAATGGACGGCTATGAAGTAACAAAACGTATACGTGCAAATCATTGCTCAACTCCTATTTTAATGCTGACAGCTAAATCAAGTCTTGAAGACAGAATAAACGGTCTTAACTCCAGAGCTGATTATTATCTTACAAAACCATTTGACTCAAGAGAACTTTTTGCTTGTGTCAACGCACTGCTTCGTCGTCAGGGGGCTGAAGTGAATGAATTAAAATATGGAAATACTTTATTAGACCTTGAATCCGGAAAATTAATATGTCAAAACAAAAGTATAAGACTTTCAGCAAGAGAATTTGATGTTATGCGTTTTCTCATGATAGCAAAAGGCAATAACGTTTCAAAAGAAACTCTTCTGACTAAAGTATGGGGATACGATTCAAATGCCGTGGAAAATCATGTTGAAGTTTATGTTGGATTTCTAAGAAAAAAACTTATAAGTATAGGTTCGGATATTAAAATTGAAGCTATACGCCTTCTTGGATATCATTTGGAATAAATATGATAAATAAACTCAGACGGAAATTTGTTCTCGTTAATATGCTAATTGTTACAATTATGTTAATTATAATTTTTGGTCTTATTTTATTTTTTACCCAAAAAAATATGGAACAAGAAAGTATTCAGATGCTCCGGTCAATTTCAATGATGCCAATGCAACCAGATATAATTCAAGAAGTTCCTGATAAAGTTATTCCGCTGATTTTTACAATAAGCAAATCACCAGACGGAAAATATATTGCAAAAGGCAGTGAAATAGTCTATTCATATGATAACCAGACAATTTCAGATATCTTTAATATAGCATTTGAATCAGGAGAACAAACCGGTATAATCAAACAATATAATCTTAGATTTTTTGTACAAAGTACACCAATGTTTCAATCTATTATATTTACGGATATATCTTCAGAAAACGCAATGCTTGTCCAACTTGTAAAAACCTGCATATTTATTGCAATAATAAGCTTTGGAATATTCTTTATAATAAGTATACTGCTTGCCAAATGGACTGTAAAACCTATTGAAACTGCTTGGAATGAACAAAAACAATTCGTAGCTGATGCGTCTCACGAACTTAAAACTCCATTGACTGTTATCATGACAAATGCAGAAATGTTACTTGACAATAATCATTCAGAAATTAAAAGGAAACAATTTTCAGAAAATATCCTTACAATGTCAAGACAAATGAAAGAACTTACAGAAAACCTTCTGGAACTTGCAAGAAATGACAATCATTCCGCAAAAATAATCTATGAATATTTAAATTTCAGTGATTTAATTTCTGATTCTGTATTACCATTTGAACCCCTCTATTTTGAAAAGAAACTTAACCTTATATGTCGAATACAACCAGATATATTCCTTAATGGTAATCCTAATCAACTTTTAAGATTAGCTGATATTCTTCTTGATAATGCCTTGAAATATTCTTATCCTGATACAAAAGTATTATTAGAACTTAAAAGTCATGGAAATTCTTGTATATTTTCTGTTACAAGTCACGGCGAAACGATTTCCAAAGAGGATTTGAAAAATATTTTCAGACGTTTTTACCGTATAGATAAGGTGAGGAGCATGAATCACAGCTATGGCATCGGACTCGCTATTGCTAAAAATATTTCTCAGCATCACAATGGAAAAATCTGGGCTGAAAGTTTAAATAACATAAATACTTTTTACGTTAAGTTGCCATTAAAATGCGGATATGATAAAAAATCAAAATAAATTAATAAGCCGGCAGAAACAATTTCCACCGGCTTATATTTAACTCTTAATAAATTTAACAGCAGCCCAACCTTCTTTTGTATTAACCTCAAGCATTTCAAAACCAACAGAAACAATAGCATCTATGACTTCA
Organism: uncultured Alistipes sp.; assembly: GCA_964616595.1. Lineage (GTDB taxonomy): Bacteria > Bacillota > Clostridia > Oscillospirales > Ruminococcaceae > Ruminococcus. The sequence goes on along the minus strand of CAZTUV010000050.1, from coordinate 6,526 downwards.
TTCATACGCTCGGTGATAATACCTGAAACTATAAGAACACCATTTTCTTTAATATAACGCACAAAGTAATCTTTCATAGCTATAAGAACATCGGCAACGATATTAGCTGTAATAATATCATATTTCTTATCAATGGTATCAGCAAGTTTATTATCAGTAAGAATATTTCCAAAATATGTAATATATTTTTCTTCAGGTATATTGTTTTTCAAAGCATTTTCCATTGCAGTAACAGAAGCATTTTCTTCTATGTCAACCGCAACTGCATTTTCAGCACCTAAAAGCATCGCACCAATCGAAAGTATACCGCTTCCACAACCCATATCAAGAATACAATCACCTGTATTAAGGCTTTTTTCAAGAAGTTCAAGGCAAAGACGTGTTGTATGGTGTTGACCTGTCCCAAAACTTGAGGCGGGGTCTATCTCAAGAATTTTCCTGTTATCATCATTTGAACAATTTTCCCATGAAGGTTTTATAATTAATTTTTCACCCACTTTAATAGGTTTGAAATACTGTTTCCAGTTATTTGCCCAATCTTCTTCACGGATACTTGAAAGTTCAGCAACAAGTCTGCCATACAAATTATCATTGTCACTTGTTTTCAATTCAGCAAGCATTGAACGTATAGCAACAAGCATATCTTTACCCTGATTATTATCCGGAAGATAAACCGTTATACAAGTTTCACACTTTGAAAGTCCCATAAGGTCGTCATCTATATAATCCCACTGACCATTTTTATTTTCAAGAAATTCATTGAAATCTTCTGCATCACGGATAGCAAAGCCTTTTATTCCTATATCTTCAAGCTTTGAGCAAAGCAAATCAATAGCTGGTGTTGCAGTATAAATATTAACTTCTGTCCATTCCATTGGAAAGACCTCCTTTTCATTTGCAAATAATCGAAAGATATTCAATAACATCAAGATTATCAGTTACACCATCTTCATTTATATCGGCTATTTCAATTTCAGACTTACTAAGAATTGAAACGCCTTCTGGAAGTGTTTTTAGACTTTTAAGGTAATCATTAAGTAAAGATAAATCATAAAGATTTATTACACCATCTCCATTAATATCACCTTTCATACGATTGCCCCAGTTGAGATTGAATACCATTTGACTCATATCAATCCAGCCATCTACACCATTTATAGTGACAAGTCCATAATTGCCATTTATTTCTCTGACATTAAGCATATTACCGTTTTGAATTTCAGCAAGTACTTCACCAGAGGTTGTATAAACAAATGTTGACTCCTCGCCAGAATAATAAAACTCAGATGAAGAACTTATTTCAGTAGTTTGTGATATTGCTGATGTAATAGTTGTAGTAGTTGTTTCTGAAATTGTACTTTCTGAAGTTTGTGTTGTAGTTTGACTAATAGTAGTTTCTTCTGTACTGGTTGTTGTTTCTTCAACAATAAATTCCGTTGTACTTGTTGTAGTAGTTTCGGTTGTGGTTTCGGAAATAATTTCAGTAGTTGTAGTAACAGGTTCAGTAGTAGTAAAAGAAGTAGTTACAGCTGAAGTAATTTGATTAGCAGAGAACGATGGTTCATTTTGACCCGTTAAAATTTCATATTGAGTAATATTATAATTACTGTATGTATCAAACAATAAAACATTATCTTTTGCGGGGTCAATCATATAGACATCGTTTCCACAAACGTCCTCAACAAATACCCAATGATTTCCCACATAGCAAATCACATAATAGCCATCTTCCATAGCTGAGCGGATTTCTTCTGCCTTACCTGTTTCATCATATGATTCAAATTGTTTTACTCCCATTATCTGAACGTCTGGAATAACTGCATTAACAGCAGCCCATTTAAGAGAACCATAAGCATCAAATCCATTGATACCATTAAGAGCAGACGCAAAAAGTCCGGGGTTAAAATTGTCAGTATCTACCGAACCAGAATGTGCTGCCATTATTGATATAGATGTCACCAGACAGCCAGAAGCTCCAATAGTAGTATTACCAATCGGAATGCTTGCCCATCTTTCATCAGTTTGTCGCCAGGAATGGTAATCTTCAATCGCATACACTTCATAAGGTTTATATATACCATTAAATGTACCCATCAGCAAAATGGCAGAAAGTGCAATACTCAGAAGACCCTTCCTTTTTTTGTTAAACATAAATACCTCCATAAAAAATTAATTTCTTGTTCTGATTTTCTTTTTTTCTCTAAAATTTTCATAAACCGATATATATACAGACATAGCTGTTTCTTTATCATTATCATTAAGTAAATATTCGCCATAAACTGCCTTATCAAACAATTCAGCCACAATATATATATCAATTCCCCATTCAGAAAGCACAAATTCTGCAAGTTCATGAGATGTACAAACATTATTCATGCCTGTCATTTTAAATATACGATTTATAATTGCTTCAACAGAGTCGTTCGGATTTTTCTTGCTATATTTTAAAACAAACAACTTATGTGAAACATTCGGATAAAATATCATACCTAAAATAACAAAAATTGTCATTATAAAAATAGCAATTCCTATAATTGTAAGTGATTCAGATGTTGTATTGTATAATATTTCCTCATCAACAGCAACAGTCGGTTCAAACGAAACCCAGCCAAAGCCTTTTATATACAGTTCAGGAAATCCATGTGCATCATTACCGGTAACCACAAAATTAGTATTAGTAGTTCTGTTTTCGTACACCTGTGACATATTATAACCTTCACAATATCTTGCCGGAATACCTGATGCACGTGCAATAAGCACCATTGCTGTAGCATATTCATAACACACGCCTCTTTTTGACGTGAAAATAAAACTTTCAGCATTTTCTGTACTTGTTTTTTGATAATCAGAATCATAAATATAATCGTTATTACTGAAATAGCTTTCAATAGCTAATGCTTTTTCGTAATCCGAAGTCAAGCCATCAGTTATTTTCTTTGACAAATTATAAATTTTCTGATTATCCCCATAATCCAAAAGAATATCATAAGAAATATATTTTTGCAGTTCACTGGAAATCAATTCAGAAGCATCGTCCTCTGAAAGTTCAATAGCATCTTTAAGCATCTGTTCATATTCATTAACAGAAAGAGCGTCAATAACAGTTTTGTTATCACTATTCATAAAAAACGTATCCGGTGTATAGCTGAATACAAACTTTTCATTATAAGAAAAACGATTTGGATTACCATTTGCATAAATTATATTGGAATGTATCAATGCCATTTCCTGTGAATATGAAGTTGACCAAAAACTTTGAACTAAAGTAGGAACAGGTGCGAATTGTGAACCGCTTGAATTTGAAAAAATTGAAACCCACCTGTCTTCCGGAACAGTAATCTGTGAAGAACTCAGTCCAGATAATCCATATTTTTCTGCAAAGTCCTGATTATTTTCGGAAACAGAAATCAAAGCTTTTGTAAGACTGGCTGTTTCCTCAAAATTATAAATTCCATTTTGAATACTGTCATCATCTTTTTCAAATGTATCGACAAAGTTTTTATCAAGATATTCAACTGACCATGAATCGTTATTATAATTATAGGTAGAAAATGTTGTTAATTTAAGACGCATAGGTTCTTTGGAATTCACATAATATACAGGTGAATTAACATTTGAACGAAATTGTCCGCCATCTGTTGTATCCTGAAATATCCCCAACATTGCCGTAAGCTTATCTGTAAACTGTTCAGCCGAAATAAGCGTATCCAGCAAATCTCTGTCTGCCTCGATTTCAGGTTTTGGAACTATTGCAGAAAATGAAACAAACAGTATAGTATAGAATGCCAATGACATATATATACTTTTTTTATCAACTAATTCAATTTTATTGGTATTCTGCATTTGTCTGAATCTTATCATGATAAGCACATATGATGCTGTAAGAAGTATTATAAAAACAATTGGCATTTTTTCATATTCTTTACCATATATTGCAAACGGTATTATGAATATCAGGAATCCCATAAATATTCTATATCGGACTCTTGTAAAGTAATATATCACTGACATCATAAATATCATAAATAAAAGGAATATTGCTACTGTATACCATTTACAATAATCCAGCAAATCCTGTGGAGTAAGAAACCATACCCCAAAGCTAAGTGGATATGATTCACTTCCTTTGTTAACAAAGAATTTAACCATACACATAACTACTGAAAATATAGCTACATATCCTAATGAACCAATAAATTTATGTTTTGTCATATAATCAAAAAAGCGGAATAATAATGCTCCTATAACAAATGACGCTAAACCATAAACCAAAGTATAACTACTTTTGTAATGATACATTATTGACATCATAACAATAACAGAATATATAAGAACAGGGTCAATATTAATTTTTCGTGCAAATATCTTAAATATATTATTTTTCTGCATAATCTACACCATTACAAAGTCATTATTTTCATTGAGATACCATAACGGTACACCTGCAACATCAGGTGAATCCTGCGATACAACAAGAACACTTGTATTTTCTTTGTTTTCAATTTTATTTATCACTGATGTAAAATTGTTTCCAGTATCTGTTGTAGCGATTACACAAGCAATTGAATTTTTTGACTGAATATTTATTCGTCTGTCCACGGTCACTTTAACCGAAAGAACTTTAAGCAAAAGTTGTGCGGGATAATCCGGATTATCAACTATTTCAGTAACCAATTGTCCATCAGAACCGTAGTATGTAAAATTACAAGCAATTCCTTGCTTAGCCAGAATTGAAAGCAGACCAAATACGGATTGAATAAGTTTTTCTTCACAAAAAACAGCTTTTTCAACAGGAGTATCATTTTTTCTAAAAAGGTCAAGTATAATTGAAGGGTGTACAGAGGACATTGCTTCATCAAGGCGAACCATAAGTTTTGATTTTTTTGTTGAAAGTTTCCAGTTTATACGTTTTAACGGGTCACCAACAATATATTCTCTGTGTTCATAACCTGCCGTAGTATTTGCCGAAAACATCATAGCTGTATCATTTTCATCATTATCATCACTTGTCATAACAACATCAGAAATTGACCTGAAAAGCTGTGATGATGCTTTAATTTGAGGAATTTCAGGAATCACCCCAACAATTTTAGGCAATGGGATTTGCATTTTGGATTTAAACTTCACAAAGCCCATAAATCCACATGAATAAATAGATTTTATAGATATTTCTCCATTACCGCCTGTAATAGCATTAACAGTAAATGAAAAAGTCTTTTTACTTTCATTCAGCATTGAAATTCTATATGTTTTTATATTTTTTTCAAAAACTTCCGACGCAACTGGTTTTATATCTATGAATGCTAATGGAAACTTATTTGTTTTTTCAACAATAACATTAACCAAAAGCTTACTTCCCTTTTGAACATAACCATCACAATCGAAAGAAACCTTAATTGCATTTCTCCCCAACATTGCGAAAATAAGCGACAATAACGGAGCAATTATCAGAAACGCCAATAATATAACTCCCATTTCCCCATCAATGTAAAATGTAAAAACATATATCAAAAGCACTACTGCTGATACACTGAGTAAACTTTTAAACCATTTCATCGGCGTACACCAATATATGGAACTTCACAACTTTTCAGCAAGTTCCTAACATAGTCCTCACTTGTCCCAAAGGTTGTTTTCCCTTGAGGAGAAAGTATTATTCTATGAGAAAGAACTGATACAGCAGTATTTTTCACATCATCAGGAGTAGCATAGCCACGTTCATATATATAAGCGAATGCTTTTGCGGCTTTATAAAGTGCGATACTTCCACGTGGACTGATTCCCAAAGTAACATTTCTGTCATTACGTGTAGTTGAAACAATTTGAACAATATAATTTTTAACTTGTTCAGTAACCTTTATATGACGTACTTCATTTTGCAAAGTGATAATATCATCAACACTCATAGCTGGTTCCTGAATATTATTTATAGGATTACGCATTTCAGTACGTTCAAGGATTTCAATTTCTTCTTCAGGTGAAGGATAGCCCATTGAAAGTTTCATAAAAAACCTGTCCATCTGAGCCTCTGGCAAATGAAAAGTACCATAAGTTTCGACTGGGTTTTGAGTTGCCATTACAAGAAACGGACTTGGCAATTTATGAGTAACACCATCAAGACTAATCTGATGTTCCTCCATAGCTTCAAGCAAAGCAGACTGTACTTTAGGGGAAGCACGGTTTATTTCATCTGCAAGCAAAAAATTACACATTACAGCCCCTTCACGATATATAAAATCGCCTGTTTTTTGGTCAAGCATAGTAAAGCCGGATATATCAGATGGCATAACGTCAGGGGTAAGCTGAATCCTGTTAAATTTTCCGCCTATCGAACGTGAAAGAGCGGTAATCAGCTGAGTTTTTCCGACGCCGGGAACATCTTCAAGAAGCACATGGCCCTCACAAAGCAATGCGGTAACAAGGCGAATTACAGTATTATTTTTACCAACTATCACTTTATTAATTGAAGAAATTAGTGTTTCAATATTTTTATTCATAAAAGCACCTCATATTAGGCATATTATCC
>CAZTUV010000049.1:0-12594 GCA_964616595.1 uncultured Alistipes sp. | reverse complement strand
CTAAATTTTTAACCCCGATGTCAAATCTGATATCGGGGTTTTTGGACAGGCTGATAATTTTTTATTGTTCTCCTAATAGTTTTTATTTATTATAGGAGATTTTCAGTTCATATATCCATCATCAAAATCCAGTTACATTTTCAAAGATTTTCCTATATTTTTCGCAGTATCTTTCAAATATTTGTTTTCCGCATAAATTTCAACAAATTTAATTAATGGAATCATATTTTCGAGTTTATCGGGATAAGTTTCAACATATTTATCAATATATCCTTTAAGAATATTCTCCTCATGAAATTTCATATTTTTTGTTTTATACATATACCTGACAGCTTTCAGAAACTGTTCATCATATGTATCATTAACACCTCTGCCAAAAAGACTACAAGCGTAATTAAAAATCCTGCAACGTTCCGGATTGGAAATAGCATGATTTGTAACTTCATTCAAAAGTTTTAAATATCCGTTACCCGTCCAACACATTATTTTATTGTCATCTGCAAACTTGTTAAAATCGCTTATGGTTTTCTTATTATAAGTATCAAAGATTGCATAAATATTAAAATTAACAATTACAAAAAGTGCATATGCATCATCTTCGCAATTGATAGGGAAATTTTTATGGCACCTGTCGTCCATTGCATCGTGTATCGTTTTCAGTTTTTTTCTTATATCATTGCTTAAATATCTGTTGTATTCATAAGAATTCCCATAAAATTCTATTCCCCTTTTTATAATGTCAGTAAGAGTTTCATACTGCTTAGGTATTCTGAAATCATATGTTTTCTTTTCATATTCATCATTATTAGTGACTTTGAAAATATTTCCGTCATCAGTAATGACGATATAACTGCGATAATTTACTCCGCATCTTGCTATACCATCAGATAAGTAATAAATCATTGTCAAAAAAATTCCGTTTTCCTTATCGTAAACACCTGTTGTCCAGTTTATGCTTGTGATATCCCTATCGTGCCTTGACTTGTATTCAGGTTTCAGAAATTCAAACATTTTTTCTCTTAATTCGTCCGTTGTACAAACAAACTGGAAACCCTCAGTCTTTTTATAAATCAGCTTTTCCAGTTCTTTTCTGTAAAAATCAAGGCTTTTAAAGTTTTCGCTTCTCATATTTTCATTTATGAAATCAAGAATCGGACGCAGACCTTGTATTTTGTCAGGAAACATCTTAATACAGCTTTTAATATATTTGCTAATAAAATCCACATAGCCAACACTGATAACGCCACAGAAATAGGCTTTTTTTATCACTTCAAACGTAATATCCACATATGTATCATCTATACCGCCATCAATCAAATAACCTGCCTGCTGAAAGTCCTTTGAAATATGCTTGTAAGCTTCCCCACTGAGCATATCGTTATAGGCAGAAATTTTAGAGATAATCGCCTTGTATTTTTCCCCTTTTATAGTACGCATTTTCTTATCAGACATATATTTATCAAAATTTGCGACGGTATTTTTGTTATACATACGACTAATATAATAATAGTTGAAATTTTCCTGATAAAAAAGTTTTTCAGCATCATCATAGCTATTTATATCCATAACTGGTCTGCATTTGTCTTTCATATTTTCAGTAATCTCATTAAGAAGTTCTTCTTGTTCAGATGAAAAACTGCCTTCAAAACTTTTCTTTGCTTTTTCATTATTGTAAAGCTTAATACCCTCTTGTATAATATCGCTATACTGCATAAGTTCTTCAAGAATTTCGGAAAATGTATGTCTGTAACTATTAGCAACAATATATAAAATATCATTATTTTCGGTAATTAAAATGTATTTGGTATCATCTCTGTTTGAGTTTACATATGTAATAAAAAATCCGCTTTCGTTATCATAGACGCCATAAATCCAGTTGATATAACCGACCTCGAAATCCCAGGTATTCTTATAAACCGGCTTTATAAAACTGAACATTTTTTCTCTGATTTCACCAGTTGTAAGCTTAAATTGAAATGCCATTATATACTCCTTTTTGTGAAATATAACTATACTACTTTAAAATAGAATATCTAAATTGAAGAAAAACATAAACAGCATAATCTAAATAAAGATTTAATAAAAATCAACATTTTTCACACCAGAATTCAAAAAGTACTTACCGATATCCGAATACTTTTCCTGTTTTTTTAATCTTTACTTATGCTTTTTATTATATTTGACTTTTATTGTCAAACGGGGATTACCAGCAAAATTGTTATATAATCATAATAAAACATATAGAATTTCCCCTACTTAAAGAAGCAGGGGATTTTTCATATAAAAGTAAGCAATCAATTATCGTTGAATATCATAACCCAATTATTCCCACTCAACTGTTCCTGGTGGTTTGGAAGTAATATCATAGACTACTCTGTTAACGTGTTCGACTTCATTTGTAAGTCGATTTGAAACCCTTGCAAGTACATCATAAGGAATTCTTGCCCAGTCGGCTGTCATGAAATCATCAGTAGTAATTGCACGGATAGCGATAAGATGGTCATAAGTTCTGTGGTCGCCCATAACGCCAACTGTTTTAACATCTGGAAGTACAGCAAAAAACTGTTTCAATTCGCTTTCAACTCCGCTTTTTCTGATTTCATCACGGAAAACAGCGTCAGCTTCCTGCAAAACCTTAATTTTTTCTTCTGTAATTTCGCCGATAATACGAACTCCAAGTCCTGGACCTGGGAATGGCTGTCTCCATACAAGGTCATGAGGAATACCCAATTTTTCACCGACCTGACGTACTTCATCTTTAAACAAATCGCCAAGTGGTTCAATAACACCATCAAACTTTATATCGTCAGGCATTTTAACCATATTATGATGAGTTTTTATAACAGCTGTACTTCCATGACCAGAGGAATTGCCGTGACCGGATTCAATACGGTCTGGATATATAGTACCTTGTGCAAAGAAACCGTCTGTACCCTCTTCACGTATTTTATTCCAGAAAACGTTATAGAATTCAGTACCAATAATTTTACGTTTTGTTTCGGGGTCAGAAACTCCCTTAAGTTTTTCAAGGAACTGTTTCTGACAGTTAATACGTACAAAATTCATATCAAAGAGTTTTGTAAAAGTTTCTTCAACGAAATCTCCTTCATCTTTACGCATAAGACCCTGGTCAACGAATACACAGGTCAATTGCTTTCCAACAGCACGGCTAAGCAGACCAGCAGCAACGGAAGAGTCCACGCCGCCAGAAAGTCCGAGTATAACTTTTTTGTCACCGATTTTTTCACGAAGTTTAGCAACAGTTGTTTCTATGAAGTCGTCCATAATCCAATCGCCGGAAAAGCAACAAACTTCATAGAGGAAATTACGTAACATTTGCTTACCGTATTCACTGTGAGTAACTTCAGGGTGGAATTGTACGGCATAGATTTTTCTTTCAGGATTTTCAAAAGATGCACAAGGGCAGTCATCGGATTTTGAAGTAACATAAAATCCTTCTGGCAACTGACTGACAAAATCGGTATGACTCATCCATACAATATTCTTTTCCGGAACATCTTTAAAGATAAGGCTATCATTATTATTTCTTGATATTTCTATCTTACCATATTCACTTTTTTGACATGATTCAACCTTACCACCGAGAGTATAGGCGATTGTCTGACAGCCATAACATATTCCAAGGATAGGTATACCTATTTCAAGGAGTTCCTCAGATATATGAGGTGATGACTCATCATAAACGCTATTAGGGCCTCCGGTAAAAATAATTCCCATAGGATTAAGTTTTTTTATTTCCTCAACCGGAGTATCAAATTTTTTAATTTCACAGTAAACTCCACATTCACGCACTCTTCTTGCGATAAGTTGATTATACTGTCCACCAAAGTCAAGCACAATACAAAGTTGATTTTTCATTTATTTCCTCCGTCACACATTGTCTATTTTAATAACACCATTTCTTTCAAGATTATGTAAAAACATAAATAATGCTTCATCACGACATTCAGGCTTAATAAGATAATACATATAATCTTCAATAATTCTAAGTCTGCCTGCTCCTCTGCCCTCAATCTTAAAGTTATTAAAACCTTTTGGTATATATTCATTCCATATGGAATCAGGACTGATATGATGCGGAAGCTTACGAGTTTCAAACGGCAGTCTATGAGTTGCGGGACAACTAAGAAATTCATTCATATCATCAATGATTTTAAATGATTTTTCGCCGTTATTAAGTGAATTATTAAGCAATATATGATTTTTACCAACTGTTTCATATTCTCCGGAACGTTTCGGGCAGTTCGGGAAACAGCTTGAATTAAGAAGAAATTCACATTTTTCTTTATCCGGAAGTTTATCAAGCACTTCCCAGTTATTATTCAAATCATAGTCAACAACAACGAGATTATAATCTTTATTAAGTTCAGTGTCAAGTTTTTCAGATTCAGTTATACGCTTGCAAGTAGAACTGGTTATTTTATAATCAGGGTACATTTCACGGATATATTTTTCCAGAACCTCTGAAACTACAATAACTTCATTCATACCATTATTAGCCAATTGCATTACCATATTACAATAGGAATCACTAAGATGTTCCTTTTTAACGAGAGGATTTGTAAATGTAAAACGTAATGGTATACCACGTTCATTAAGAGCCAGAATAACAGTTTTTATCTGGTCAGGGCTATTGATTCCACCAGAAAGCACACGTCCGCCAGCCCATATTGAAGGCGTAAATGCTCCATAACATGATGCTATTTCAACACCATCACGGAAATACTGAGGGCAATTTTCAAGCATAGTTATAAGAACCATATTAAGCTTAAAGTTTTCAGTAATTCCCGGAAGATGAAATCTTGCTTTAAGATTTTCCATATAAATATCTCCTTGAATTAAAAATCAGCCTGTCCCGCCTAAAAACATGACAGGAACAGGCATATTCATTTTACCAGACCTTATAATCGTCTGTACCTACTCTGTAAGAAGTTCCCGGGACAAAAAGTTCTTTAGCTTCATGACCTTGTTCATGAGCCTTTTTAAGTTCTCTGAAAGCAACGCTGTTTGCAACAATTTTCATTACCTTTGCCTGTTCCGGCTTTTTGCTGAAATATTCGAGTACAACCTGCTGAAGATAGAAATATGAACGGAGCTGAGTTTTCTTAAATTCGATTGATGAATCCTGTTCAATAAGGAAAAGACTATCACCTTCACGATAACCAAGAGTAAGCTTGGCAAATATTTCAGGAATAAATATTCTTATTTCGGAAGCGAGGTTTTTATCACCTGTCAATTCTTCAAGTTTATTTACGATTTCCATATATTCTTCACGTGAATTACAGTTTTCCATCATTTCTATGCACTGCTTAGCACACTTTACAACATTTTCTTTCTTATAAGCCTCTGGTGCTTTATCATCTTCACGCTGTACAAAAATAGCATACTGTTTTTCCATCATGAACTTATCTTTACAGTTCCATGAATCAACATAAGCCTGATAGAAACGTGAAAGTTCACTACATACAGAGCCATTGACACGAACTTCAACGACTTTTTTATCATTGAACTTTGAAAGGTAAATTCTTACCCAATAATATTTTTTAGAACCAATATACTTAGGAATTTCGGACTTAATGTAGTTAATAAGCATAACAGGCTGACCTTCATTGCCACTTGCTCTTACAACCGACTGAGCATACATATCAAAGTCATAATGTTGCTGAAGATAATTTATAGAAAGATGTATACCATTTCTCTTATTCATAGACTGGTCAAGAGGATGCCAAACTGCACCATAGAACATTTCAACAGCCATAGTAACAGCATCATCTTCTGTAAGACCCTGAGCATCAACAGGTTCGATAAGAGCCTCATCGAAATCATCATTTTTAACGACAAATATAACCTGTAATAATTTTACGCCATCTTTTTCGTCACGCTTGCCGATTTGCACATCAATAGTAAAACCTCTTGGCATGATAACACAATCATCATAAAGATTGCCATTGAGTTTCTGATTAAGGGTTTCAAGAACCTTAGTCTTAATTTCCTTAGCCGGATTAGATTCTTCCGGAGTATTTTGATTTTTTTTCTTAAAAAGTGCCAATACAATCATTCTCCTTTATAAAAACTGATATATATATGTTATCACAATTTTTCATATTTGTCAACAAAAAACAGTAAAAATACACTTAAATCAATTAGTTTTTTATTCAGATATATCAACTATATAAAAAAATCAAAAATAATTTGGGCAACACTTGAATATTTTTATAAAGTGTGATATAATTATATTCGTAATGTCTTTAAAAAGGAGTGTATATATTGACAGCTAAAGAAGAATTCATCTCAATCTACAACGAGAATATCAAAAGAAAAGGTGCTGACAAACTTCTTGAATACCTTGAAAAAAGTGATTTCTTTACTGCACCGAGCAGTACACGTTATCACGGCAGTTATGAAGGAGGGCTTGTTGAACATAGTGTCAATGTTTATCATTGCCTTAAAGATTACCTTTCACGTTCAAGAGTTAAAGAAGTGTATGGCATGAATTATTCTGAAGAAACCATTGCTATTGTTTCGCTTTTGCACGACCTGTGTAAAGTCAATTTCTATACCGTGGAATATCGCAACAGAAAAAACGAAGAAACTGGTAAATGGGAAAAATATCCATATTATGCCATAAATGATACTTTACCATACGGACACGGAGAAAAATCCGTTTATATAATATCCGGATTTTTATATGGCGAAGGCAGACTTACACGTGAAGAAGCTTTTGCAATAAGGTATCATATGGGGTTCTCCGGCGTTGAGGATAAAAATACAATCGGTAAAGCTCTTGAAATGCATCCTCTTGCCTGTGCTTTAAATGTAGCCGATATGGAGGCTTCTTACTTTATTGAAGGAAGTATAAAATAAAAAAAGGAGTTTATTTTTATGAATTGGTACGATGACGCAATAATTTATCACATTTATCCACTTGGTTTCTGTGGAGCACCAAAATTCAATGATGGTGGAGAAACTGTATACAGACTTGACAAAGTTCTCGAATGGATTCCTCATCTTAAAGAAATGAATGTCAACGCCATATATTTCGGCCCTGTATTTGAATCTGTTGAACACGGTTATGATACAACTGACTACAAAAAAATTGACCGTCGTTTAGGTGATAACAATACTTTTAAAAATATATGCGAAAAACTTCATGAAGCTGGTATGAAAATTATTCTTGACGGCGTTTTCAATCATGTCGGAAGAAATTTCCCTCAGTTTGTTGACATTCAGCAGAATGGTCAGAATTCCTGCTATTGTGATTGGTTTCAGAACCTCAATTTTGGCGGACAATCACCTTGTGGTGACCCGTTCTGGTATGAAGGCTGGAATGGTCATTATAATCTCGTCAAGCTTAATCTCAGAAATTCAGGCGTTTGCGACCATCTCATCGACGCTATAAATTACTGGATTGAAGAATTTAAAATCGATGGTATCCGATTTGATGCAGCCGATTGTCTGGATTTTGATTTTATAAAGAGAGTACGCAACTTCTGCAAGTCTAAAAAACCAGATTTCTGGCTTATGGGCGAAATTATTCATGGTGATTACAACCGTTGGGCTAACTCCGAAATGTTCGACAGTGTAACAAACTATGAATGTTATAAGGGAATCTATTCATCTCATAATGACAAGAATTATTATGAAATAGATTACTCTATCAACAGACAGTCAGGTGCTAATGGTGGTATTTACAGAAACATCAACTTATACACATTTGTCGATAATCATGATGTTAACCGCCTTGCAAGTACTGTAACAAATCCTATGCATCTGCCGTTAATTTATACTCTTTTATACAGTATGCCTGGTATTCCGTCAATCTATTACGGAAGTGAATACGGCATATATGGACGAAAAGAAAATAATTCAGACGACAACCTCCGTCCATGCCTTTATCTGCCTGACATGGAAAGAGAAAACCTTTCCCTCTATAAACACATTGTTAAACTCGGAAGAATTTATAGAGCATATCCTGCAATGCGTACAGGCATTTATGAAAGAATGCATATTACTAATCAGCAGTTACTTTTCAAAAAAGTTCAAGGTGACCAGACTATTTATATTGCACTTAACCTTGCTGACTATGACTATGATTTGAATTTCGGAACTCATCTTCCTGCACTTGTTGATGTGATTTCCGGAAATATGATACAAGTCAACAATGGAAATGCTTATGTAAAAATGCCACCATTTTCTTCTATGATAATTGTTTCAGATGATATTGTCAATGTAGAACCTGAAAATATTTCTGTTTCAAAGGAAGAAGATAAAGATACTGAAATTGTTATCGGTGCAAAATACCGTCACTTCAAAGGCGGAGAATACGAAGTAATGGCTGTTGCTCGTCATAGTGAAACAAATGAAGAACTTGTCATTTACAAGTCCACTCAAAATGGCGAAGTATTCGCAAGACCTAAAACAATGTTTGTTGACAAAGCAGGCGAAGTAAGACGCTTTATCAAACTTTAATATTAACTGCCGGAATTTTCCCGACCGTTTCTTTATAATTTCCTATAAAATACAAATCCCGCTGAAATTCAATTTTAATGAATTACAACGGGATTTTATATTAAAAAGTAATTAAGCCTTCATAGCCTCTTCAACAGCAACAGCACAAGCAACAGTTGCACCAACCATCGGGTTGTTACCCATACCGATAAGACCCATCATTTCAACGTGAGCAGGTACGGAAGATGAACCGGCAAACTGTGCATCTGAATGCATACGGCCCATAGTATCAGTCATACCATAAGATGCAGGGCCAGCAGCCATGTTATCTGGGTGAAGTGTACGACCTGTACCACCACCTGATGCAACAGAGAAATACTTCTTACCAGCATCTGTGCGTTCTTTCTTATAAGTACCTGCAACAGGGTGCTGGAAACGTGTTGGGTTGGTAGAGTTACCTGTAATTGAAACGTCAACGTTTTCTTTCCACATAATTGCAACGCCTTCTGTTACGTCATTAGCACCATAGCAGTTAACCTTTGCACGGAGGCCTTCAGAATATGCCTTACGGAAGATTTCCTTAACTTCACCTGTATGGTAATCCATTTCAGTTTCAACATATGTAAATCCGTTAATTCTTGCGATAATCTGAGCAGCGTCCTTACCGAGACCATTAAGAATAACACGGAGAGGTTTCTGACGTACCTTATTAGCCTTTTCAGCTATACCGATAGCACCTTCAGCAGCAGCAAAAGATTCATGACCTGCAAGGAATGCAAAACATTCTGTATCTTCTTCAAGAAGCATCTTACCGAGATTACCATGACCAAGACCAACTTTTCTCTGGTCTGCAACAGAACCCGGAATACAAAATGCCTGAAGACCTTCACCAATAGCAGCAGCGGCATCAGCTGCTCTTGTACAGACTTTCTTTATAGCTATTGCACAGCCAACTGTATAAGCCCACTTTGCATTTTCAAAGCAGATAGGCTGGATACCTTCAACGAGCTTGTAAATGTCAAGACCTTTTTCTTTGCAGATATCAGCACATTCTTCAATTGAATTAATGCCATACTGTTCAAGAACAGCGAGAATCTGCTTTTCACGTCTTTCATATGATTCAAATAAAGCCATTTTAAAAATCCTCCTTATTCTTTTCTTGGGTCAACGATTTTTACTGCATCAGCAACTCTTCCGTACTGACCCTTAGCCTTTTCAAAAGCAGTATTAGCATCATCGCCAGCTTTAATGAAGTCCATCATTTTACCGAAGTTTACAAACTGATAGCCAATGATTTCGTCATCTTCATTAAGAGCGATACCAGTAACATAACCATCTGTCATTTCAAGATAACGAGGACCTTTAGCGAGAGTACCGTACATTGTACCAACCTGTGAACGAAGTCCCTTACCCAAATCTTCAAGACCTGCACCAACAACAAGACCGCCTTCAGAGAAAGCACTCTGTGAACGTCCGTAGACAATCTGAAGGAAAAGTTCTCTCATAGCAGTATTGATAGCATCACAAACGAGGTCTGTATTGAGTGCTTCAAGGATAGTTCTGCCAGGAAGGATTTCAGAAGCCATAGCAGCGGAATGTGTCATACCGGAACAACCGATAGTTTCAACCAGACATTCCTGTATAACGCCTTCTTTAACATTAAGAGTAAGCTTACAAGTACCCTGTTGTGGAGCACACCAGCCAATGCCATGTGTAAAACCGGAAATATCTTTAATTTCCTTAGCCTTTACCCACTTAGCTTCTTCCGGAATCGGAGCAGCACCATGAGCAACGCCCTGTTTAACAGGACACATTGTTTCTACTTCATGAGAATAAATCATATAATTACTCCTTTCATATTCAGGATTCATGGAAAATCCTGTCGTATATAATCATTATAGCACATTTCTGATTATAAGTCAAGATATATAAAATTATTTTACAAAAATTTTCCGGCACATACAGCACCGGAAAATTTATATTTATACATTGTAAATCATTTCAGAGTAGTCAGGGATAGGCCATTGAACAGTAGGCATAATTCTTTCAATAGTATCTGAAGTAGTACGCATACGTTCCATTTCTGCCAGCACACTGTCATGGAAATAGCGTGCCTGTGGAAGAACTTCTTTTATTTCGCAGGCATTATTGACAAGAATTTCGAGTTTTTCTATTGAGGTATAGAAAGCTTCAGCAAGGTCGCTAAGTTTTTCAGCGGTTTTTCTTTCCACTTCATCTGTAATGCCTATTGTCTTTTTAATAGCCACAGTATCGCAAAGTTTATGAATGTATTCCAAAGTTGCAGGAAGAAGTTGTTTTCTTGCCATTTGAACCATAGTTCTTGCCTCAATACGTATAGTCTTTGAATATTTTTCAAGGAGTACTTCTGTACGTGCTTTCAGTTCATTTTCGTTATATATTCCGAACTTCTTAAAAATACGCATATTTTTTTCATCTGTATAATGTGGCATTGCATCAACAGTTGACGGATAGTTAGGCAAACCACGTTCAGCTGCTTCTTTAACCCATTCAACTGAATATCCATCTCCATTAAAAATAATTCTTCTGTGATTTTTAAGAACATTTTTCATAAGTTTTTTAACTTCTGTTTCAAACTGTTCTGTACCGCTGAATGGCTTAAGAATATCAGTAAATTCGCTGAGTTCCTGTGCAACTATGGTATTAAGGAGAGCATTAGGGCAGGCAATATTATCAGAAGAGCCAACCATTCTAAATTCAAATCTGTTTCCAGTAAATGCAAACGGGGACGTTCTGTTTCTGTCTGTGGAATCCTTAGGGAAAGACGGAAGAGCATTTACACCTATTTCAAAGTCCTGAGTTTGAGTTTTATAAACATAATCCTCTTCAATAGCTTTTAAAACGGCGTCAAGTTCTTCACCGAGGAACATTGAAACGATAGCTGGCGGAGCTTCATCAGCACCAAGACGATGGTCGTTTCCGGCAGAAGATGCAGATATTCTCATAAGGTCTGAATATTCATCTATACCTTTAATCAACGCACAAAGAATGGTCAGAAACTGTAAGTTTTCCATAGGAGTGTCGCCTGGGTCAAGAAGATTCTGACCATCATCAGTAGCCATTGACCAGTTGTTGTGTTTTCCGGAGCCGTTAACTCCCTCAAAGGGTTTTTCATGCAACAAACAAACAAGATTATGTTTAAGAGCGACTTTTTCCATAACTTCCATAGCGAGTTCGTTTTGGTCTGCACCAAGATTGGAAGTAGTGAATATAGGAGCCATTTCATGTTGAGCGGGAGCGACTTCATTATGTTTAGTCTTTGAATAAATTCCAAGTTTCCATAATTCTTCATCAAGGTCTGCCATATATGCAGCAATTCTCGGGCGGAGATTTGCAAAATACTGGTCATCAAGTTCTTGTCCTTTAGGAGGTTTTGCACCAAAAAGTGTTCTGCCAGTAAGGATAAGGTCTTGTCGCTTGTCATACATATCCTTATCAATCAAAAAATACTCCTGTTCTGCACCAACCGTCGAAGTAACTCTTGTTACATTTTCGTTTCCGAAAATTTTAAGGAATTTTACTGCTTCACTGCTGAGAGCGTCCATTGAACGAAGGAGAGGAGTTTTTTTATCAAGAGTTTCCCCAGTATATGAAAGGAATACAGTTGGTATGTAAAGACTGCCTTCTTTAACAAAACAATATGAAGTAGGGTCCCATGCTGTATAACCTCTGGCACTGCTGGTTTGTCTCAAACCGCCTGACGGAAAAGATGAAGCATCAGGTTCACCTTTAACAAGAGCTTTCCCTGAAAATTCCATAATAGCCATACCTTTTGAAGCGGGAGTTATAAAGGAATCGTGTTTTTCAGCAGTAGAACCGGTCAACGGCTGAAACCAGTGTGTATAATGAGTAGCTCCTTTTTCAATAGCCCATTCTTTCATGGCATTTGCGACAAAATCAGCGGTAGTCATATCCAGTTGTCTACCATTTTGAATAGTATTCATAAGGGTTTTATAAACGTTTTTAGGGAGACGGGATTTCATAGTTTCGTCACTGAAAACATTTTCGGCAAAAATTTCGGGAACACTTCTAATCATAAAAAAATCCTCCTGTAATAATAACTTTGATTACATTATATTATTATAT